>CAYQTY010000053.1:11275-14608 GCA_964420535.1 uncultured Leptolinea sp.
CAGCAGTTTGCCTGCATCGTTGATTTTGTCCCGTGCGGGAACATCCAGCCATTTGAGCATGCTGCCAAAAAAGCGGCGGCTGTTTTTCGATTTACTATCAAAAACTAATTCCTTGATTCTCATTTTTAAACTCCTTTTAACTAGTTCTCAATAATAAACATATGTTCTTTATTGAGTGAAAAAAATTATTACTCCGCAAGCTTTTGAATTCCGCCTAAGTGATAAACCACCAGAATCTCCATATTCTTCTGTAACATGTCGTCACTGGCCGAATTTTTGGTGAGTTCCAGCAGGCCATTAAAAAAGTTGACGGCAATCACGTTAGTCATCATGCTGTTATCGGCTATTGCCTGCGGAAGGCTAAGGCGGATGCGGTCTGCTATAGCCCCAACGACCTGGCGATGCAACTCCCCGTAGCGGGTGCCCTGGCTGCCTTCCATTAAAATGACAAACTTTTTGCGGTCCGTTTTGATCAGGCTCAAGAACACCCGGGTGATCATTTCGATATGGTGGCATTCCCCCGGATCATCTTCATCGTGGGCCAGAAATGTTGTCAGCGTCTGAGTTAAATGACCGTAAAATGGCTGCATTATGGCGTCGTGCAGGTCATTTTTGTCTTTAAAGTAACGGTACAGGTTGCTGTAGCTGATACCCACCTTTTTTGCCAGTTCACGCATGGAAGTGCCCTGGAAGCCAAGAGAATAAAACATAGTCTCTGCGTTCTCAAGTATTCGGTCCTGGATTTCTGTTTTGAGAATTTGCATTAGTAAACACCTGTTCTTTATTGGAATTATACAATCATTTTATTAACTGTCAATGATCCCGTTTGACCTATTTCACAATCCCTCCTGGAGGCAGGATCTTTTCCCAACTGGTTACTTATCGGCACTATCCAAATGGTAGAATCCCCTGTGACCAACAACAGGAGGAGATAACCGATGACCACCCCCACCGAACGCGGCGCGTTGATTAAACAGATAAAGAATTTCCCGGCTGAACTTGAAGCCTTGCTGGCAAAGTATGCCGAAGCCCAATATGACCAGCCTGTGCAGCCCGGCGAGTGGACGATCCGTCAGATCGTGCATCACCTGCCGGACGCGCACATGAACGGTTTTATCCGCATGAAACTGGTGCTGGCTGAAAACAAACCCATCCTAAAACCTTACGACCAGGACGCCTGGGCGCGGCAGCCCGATATGGCTTTGCCCGTCGAACCGTCGTTGCAAATTTTGCGCGGGTTGCACGCGCGCTGGGCTGAACTGCTGGAGAACGTCACTGCAAGTGACTGGGAACGCGGCGGCATTCACCTCGAGAATGGATTGGTCACTCTGGACCAGTTGCTGCACACGTACGCTGGTCACGGACAGGCGCACCTGGATCAGATCAGTAAACTGTCACCCAAAGCGAAGGGATAATCCATGGCCCAATCCGCGGATCAATCCATTATATTCTTCCCGTCAGCGTCTGATTTTCATGCCTGGCTGGAAGAGCATCACACCAACACACGCGAACAATGGGTGGGTTTTTTCAAGAAAGAATCCGGCAAACCGTCCATCACTTACCCGGAATCGGTGGATGAAGCCCTGTGTTTCGGCTGGATCGATGGGCTCCGCCAGAAGATCGACGATGAATCCTACCGGGTGCGCTTCACCCCGCGGAAGCCGGAAAGCACGTGGAGCACCGTCAACATCAAACGGGTGGAAGAGCTGACCGCCCTGGGCCGTATGACCCCGCCCGGGCTGGCGGCGTTCGAGGTGCGCAAAGAGAAAGAGTTTGGCGGGTTCACCTACGAAAACCGTAGCCCGGATATGCCCGAACCGTATGCCGGCATACTGAAACAGAACGATGCCGCCTGGGCATATTATCAGGCGCAGCCGCCGTCATACCGCAAGGTGGTCAACTGGTACGTGGTTGCCGCCAAGAAAGAAGAGACACGCCTGAAGCGGCTGTCAGAGTTGATCGAATGCTGCGCGGCCGGCCGGATGATCCCGGCGATGGAGAAGTTGAAGAAGTCAAAGTAATTTATACGAGCGATGTAGGTTGGGTCATGACCCAACCTACGTTTTTATTCGAGATAATTGCCGGTGATAAGGTCTTTTTCGGGATTCCATGATGGGGGATAGTAACCATTTTTAACAAACTTCCGGAAACTTGAGAATTCCCATTCATCCGGGGATTCAGTCAATCTGTGTTTAACCGGGTTGTAATGAATATATTCGATATGGTTGTTCATATCCTGATCATCTCGAATGACATGTTCCCAGTATCGTCTTTGCCAGAGGGTCCGTTCTTGTTTCGCTGCCCTGGATAAAGAAATTGACTCATCGGCGGCTGGAAAAATTGTTCGCGAGAAATAATGTTTGATCAACCGCCACCGGGTTGGATAATCCGCGTCGCCTTCGGGCAATGTCCAAATCATGTGAATATGATCCGGCATGATCACATATGCATCAATGATAAATGGACGGTCATTCATCACAATGGCAAATGCCCGCCGGAGATTATCTATATTCTTGACCAGGATCGGGCGCCGGTCAAACGTTACAACCGTAAAAAAAATATGTCCCACCTTCTACATGTTGACGGCGATAATGCATACACAATTATATAAATATTGGAATTCGTCGTGCTATACTTACATTGTAAGCACGTACCCTAATCCATTGGCCGGATAGTTTCCGGCATGAGTAGTAGTTGGGTCATGACCCAACCTACTACAGCGAATTAGGATCATTTCCTGTCAGGAGGCCCCCATGCTTCGGCGATTATTCAAAACCGGAAACAGCGTCGTTCTTTCTTTGCCGCGAGAAATGCTGGATGCCCTGAACCTGGCCGATGGTGACGAGGTCAATCTGGCGCTGGAAGAGGAAAACGGCCGCCGCCTGATCGTCACTAAAGTGGAAAAAACCACCCCTGCCACCGGTGTGGACGCGGATTTTTCCGGCCATCTGGAAGAATTCATCAACCAGTACCACTCTGAACTGGAAGAGCTTTCCAAATGACCCTCTACCTGTCACCGCAGCAGGTTCTGTTCATCCATTACCGCCTGATCCACGAGACCGGCGGTCAACCCGGTGTGCGTGACCTTTCGGCGTTGACAGACGCGCTGGCCCGCCCGCGGTATATCGAAAACGGTGTGGAAGCGTATCCCGGTCTGTACAAAAAAGCGGCGGTGCTGCTTGAGGCCTTGTTGCAAAACACCCCATTTGTAGACGGCAACCGCCGCGCGGCCATTGGCGCGGTGGATATGTTCCTGCGGCTTAATGGCCAGCGTCTGGGCGCGGATGGACCCGAAATGGTTCGTTTTCTCATCCGTTGCGCGCAATCACCGGT
>CAYQTY010000054.1:0-14568 GCA_964420535.1 uncultured Leptolinea sp.
ACTCGTCCATCACTGAAGCGGTGACCGCGTCATAAGCCGTCAGCATAGCGATTTTCTCGCCTTTTTTCTTCATACGAAGAAAGGTCTGGGTGGTTGTTTTCTTTCGGGGTGTTTCTGTTTCGTGAGACATGCGTCCCTCACTGGTTTCCTTTTTTAGTATACGGTTCAAATTATAAAACCATATCTACTTATTTTATTTTAATAAAACAACTCCCTGCGATAGGGAGTTGTTTGACATAATCTGGACCTGTGGTCTGGCAGGGTTTAAGCCAGATGGTAAATGGTCAAATAAACCAGTGTTTGATTCAGCAATTGGTAGGCTACCTCACCGAAGGTAATGGGGCCGACCATCTCGCCGGTTTTCATACCTTCCAGATTCGAGTACAGGTAGTTCAGAATGCAGTTGCATGAAAAGACCACACTCTTTTTGTTGATCATATTGGATGTGGCGTACTCTTTATAATCATCTTCAAACACAAACGACATAAATTCACGGAAGTAATTCTCAACGGGCGCCGCGAAGCGATATCGCACGTTTTTGAAAACAGGGGCATAAAACGCCACGGTTCCTTTAGCCGCGTCAACAGCCTGGATGCTGATATTGACGGCCGCGCCGCTGTAATCGGCTACCAGTGGAAGCTTAGTGTCGATATTATTATCCGTCACATACTGCGCGAAATTGACGGTCTTCCCGTTAACGACCGCGTCTTTTGCTTCGAAGCCGTCTCCGGTGAAGGTGATCTCATCGCCTGTGCCCTGTTTGAAAATATTGAGGATGTTGATATCCGCTACAATTTTCGGCGGCAGGGTGACAGACAACATCACAGCATTGGAATCATATACTTCACCGGTTTCACCATTGAAAACCTTCGGGGTCACTTTTCCCAGTTCATCCAAAAGAATTCCAGAAATCCAACCCAATAACGGCCGGGTGGCAAAATCCGGAAATTCCGGTGCTTTAATGGCAAAAGTTTGATGTATCTCCGTGAATGCCGGGATCAAAATAAAACCAAAACCATTTTCCGGAATATCGCGATACACGCCGGATATGCTGGCGGGATCATAAATATGAACCTTTGCCGCCGTCGCGTACCCCGGTATGCCGGTCACCAGAATTTTTTCTTTTGATACCAGTCCGCCATCTTCACCCATGAAATACGGGGTTGTCCCCGCCACCCAATGGCCGCGTGGAAGTTGGCGTAATGCGATTTCATCTCCCGCCAGGATCAGGTTATACCCCTGCGAGATCATTTGTTTCACTTCTTCAATAGTATACAGAACTCTGTTCATGGCATAACCCCTATCAAACCAGTTTCGCAATATCGTTCAATGCCGACGGCAGATGTTGATTCTTTTCCAGAAGGTCGTGCAGCTGCGCCGCGCATTTTTCGACATTGGCATCTGAAGGATCATGTTCAACATCCATGATCAATCTGCCAAGTAGCATTTTCAATGCCAGGTATTCAAAATCAAATTGTTTTCGCTTAAATAACAAATCTTTCCAAATTACGTCATTGGTAGCCGGTATAGTCATACTTCCCCTTTCTTCCTACGCCTGGGTATTCCTTCTAATAAAGATTATATACTTTAAGTAAATTCGTGCAGATTTCAATTATGCAAAGTGTAGTATAATGGATATTGTTTATCTTATTTATATTATATAAATCAAGAATATCCTGGTTTGCAGGTAATCTGAAATCCTTGATAGTCATTGGAGGAAAACACTATGGTACTCACACCGCATATGAAACGAAAAGTAGCCATTGTCGGCACCGGAAATGTTGGAGCAACGTTCGCCTATTCGCTATTGATCAGTGGACTGGCATCAGAAATTGTGCTGATTGATGCCAATACCAGTAAAGCAGAGGGCGAAGCAATGGACTTAAATCATGCCGTCCCCATGCACTCCCCTACCCGTATCTTCACCGGCACATATGAAGATTGCGCCGGCGCTGCCATCACCGTGATCACAGCCGGCAGCGCTCAGCGGCCAGGTGAATCCCGCCTTGACCTCATTCAGCGCAATGCCGCCATTTTCAGGTCCATCGTGGAAAGCACCGTCAAATACAACCCGGACGGTATCATCCTGGTGGCTACAAATCCCGTAGACGTATTGACGTACGCCACCTGGAAATTCTCAGGCCTGCCAGCCAACCGGGTGATCGGTTCAGGGACAGTTCTGGATACCGCCCGTTTCCGCTACCTGCTCAGTCAACGCTTCGAAGTTGACCCGCGCAGCGTTCACGCCTACATCGTTGGCGAGCACGGTGACAGCGAAGTTCCTGTCTGGTCTTTGGCAAATATTGCCGGTATGCGCCTGGCGGAATACTGCGCGGCAAATAACATGGGCTGCCGGATGGAAGAACTGGATGACATCTTCAAACAGACCCGGGACGCGGCGTATGAGATCATTTCACGCAAAGGCGCCACCTACTACGCCATCGCCTCCGGTTTGATGCGTATTGTGGAAGCCATCCTCCGCGACCAGGCGACTGTCATTTCTGTATCCACACATATTGACGATTATTACGGCATCAAGGATGTCTACCTCAGCCTTCCGAGTGTGGTGGATATGGGCGGTATTGAACGCACCATCCGCCTCGATCTGAATGATGAAGAGATTACCGGTTTAAGACATTCGGCTAAGGTACTGAAAGAGACAATAGATTCGATCAAGTTCTAGTCAGAACTGATAAATCAGAAATCCCTGGTGACTTCACCGGGGATTTTTTTATGGCATGATTTGGCCTGTCAATCCGTGGCTGTCAGTACCGGTGAACAGAACAGTATCAACTACATTGATCTTGTCGTTGATCAAATGTTCGTCAACTCTGGCAGCCACCCGGATATAGGCTTCATTGTAGCCAAGCAGGTAAAACCCGTTCTCCACCGGCGCAGATGTTTCCCATAAAACCTGCCCCTGTTTGCTCACAAATCTGCGGGAGAATTCCTTGGCAGATTCAGCCATCACCCGGCGAACCTCTGCCGCGCGCTCTTTGCGTTCTCTGGACGGGATTGTTCCGTGAAGGTTTATTGCCGGAGTATCGGGTCTTTCAGAATAGGGAAAAACATGCCCGCCGGAAAAACCAGCCTGCCGGATGAAATTTATGCTTTGTTGAAATTCTTCCGGCGTTTCACCCGGGAATCCGGTGATCACATCCGTCGTGATGGAGAAATCAGGGTCAAGTTCACGCGCCCAATTCAGCCTTACGATGTACTCGTCCGGAGTGTTCAACCGCCCCATGCGCTTCAAAGTGGAGGCGCATCCGGATTGTAAAGATATATGCAAATGACGGCATAACCGCGGGTCGTCAAACAACCGGAAGAAATCCTGATCCAGATCCCAGGGTTCAATCGATGAAAGGCGAAGCCGGGTAACCCCGGTACCATCTAAAACCCGACGAACCAACGCTTTCAGGTCTGATGGTTGGGAAAAGTGTTTACCCCATGTGCCTAGCTGAACCCCGCTGAGGACGATCTCACGCGCCCCACCTTCCAGCGCGGAATGAATATCCATAAGAACCCGATTGACCGGCATACCTCTTGACGGTCCCCGCGCCACGCGGGTGACGCAGTATGTACAGTGGGCATCACAGCCGTCCTGTACTTTTACGAAAGCCCGGGTGCGGTGCCGGGCTCCGGGAAGTGCTTCACGCTCTATGTGTGACAGATCCATCTCGGAAAGGTCTGTATCCAGAATGGTTGAAGCCAGCCGGTCTTTGTCGCCGTTGACCACGACACGGGAATTGGCAGAAATCGCGCGGGCTGCCTGCGGTTCAAGAGTGGCCCAACAGCCGGTGGCCACTATCTGCATATCCGGTGAAAGGCGCGCCGCCTGCCGCAGCTTCTGGCGGGAATCGGAAGCCGCCTGGGTTGTTACCGCGCAGGTGTTGACCACAACCATGTCCGCTTCCGCCATGCTGCCAACAATCACATGCCCGGCCTGACGGAATTCCAACGCCATGCGTTCAATTTCACTCTGGTTAAGACGGCACCCGACCGTATCCAAATAAATCTTCATACGAATTCTACTGGTTTGATCTTCCGGTAAAGTGGAGTGATTTTAACATTATTTAATTCCCCGGTTTTACGGCAAAGGGACAACTTCTCCGAAGTATTCCTTAAACAGGCGTCCCGCCAGTTGGGCTTCATAAGAACGTCCACCCAGTTTGATGGATTTTTCCAGCGCATCCCGGGCTGCCGGAAAATCCCCCTGCTCCAACGCCATTTGCCCGATGTGCAGCCAGACCGGAGCGTATTTTTCATCCTTCTCAACGGCAATTTGAAACGCAACCGAAGCATCTGCCGGTTTTCCCAGCGCGGACAGAATCAATCCCTTCAAGTCAAAGCCATCCGCGGCATCATTATCAAGCTTTATGACAGAATTCGCGGCTTCCAGCCCTACCTCTTCGAGCCGGTATCCGTATTGGATGCTGAAACGTGCCGCTGCCCGGTATCCGGAAGGATCATCCGGGTGCAGGTCTACCGCGCGCTGATAGGCCATCACAGCGTCATCAAGCCGCCCGCCTTCAGCCAGCGCGTTGCCCTTTTCGAGATACCAGATGATCTCATCCGGATTGTCGCTAATATTTTTTTCCAGTAATTCAATGGCTTTTTTGGTGTCATGCTGGCGCCGGTAATACAGGGCTGCCGTAAGCCGCACAGCCGGCGAATCCGGCGCGAGTTCCAGCGCCCGGGTGATGGCATCTGCCCCACTCTTTCCCTGCTGTTGACGCGCTTCGGCCAGTAACGCCCAGCCGTCAGCGAGTTCCGGTGACAGGTCCAAAGCCTGCGTGAAAGCGTAATCCGCCAGGTCCCATTCGGCAATGCTGCCGAACCTGCGCCCTATCTGGAACCACCTCTGTGAAGTATCCGCTTCTTCCATAGCGGCATCCATAGAACGGGACCAATCTTTTACCCAATCCGGCAGGGAAGAGTCCTGAATTTCTTCCACGGACAGTTGTTCCGGATTGACGATCCCGGTGAGCAGTATCATGTCAATTTCTGATTCGGGTGTATTCAAACCCTTTTGCTGTAACAGGCGTAAACTGGCGAGAGCCTGGTCAAACTCCTGACCGGCGCGGAGGAATCTCGCCCGCTCGAGCTGGATGGTTTGCATGTCATTTCCGGAGTTTGCTTTCTTCCCGGCCGCCTCCAGCAATTTCCTGCCTTTTTCCATGTCACCAATAGTTGCATAGGCATTTGCCAGAATGACAGCATCTTCAACTGCCAGGCGATCATCTTTAATCCAGGGTTCGAGGATGGAAATTACCTTCTGCGTATCACCATTACGGGCATACATATACGCCAGGGTACGCCAATCCAGAGCGCGCCACGGCTGTACACCTTTGATTCTCAGGTACATCTCTTCTGCTGTTTCCGCCTGCCCGGCCGCCAGAAAACGGTCAGCCACCTTTTTCCAACCGTCTACTTGCCGGTCAAAGGCGAAAAAGGCGATCCAGACCGCGAAAAGGCATATTAGAAGAATTTTTAGCAGACGTTTTCCCAATTCGACCTCAAAGCAGGTTTTCTTGACACTGTTAAACCGCTGTGTTAAAGTAAAGCCAGTTTTTGCCGTAAATACTGATGGATCAATGGATACAGCGTGAAGACAACTATTGTAATCCCCACATTCAATGAAGCGAAGAACCTTCCCGTTCTCGTGGAAAAATTATTCAGCCTGCCGGTTCAAGACCTGTCCATTCTGGTTGTGGACGATAACAGCCCGGACGGCACCGGCCAGATCGCCGAAGATCTGGGCAAACAATACAATGGACGGGTCAGCGTGCTGCACCGTGCCGGCAAAATGGGACTGGGTTCCGCCTATATACAGGGTTTTCAGATCGCCATGCAGAATGGAGCGGAAGCTGTCGGACAGATGGATGCCGATTTCTCGCATCCTGCCGAAAAGATCGTCGAGCTTGTTCAAACGCTGCAAAGCTGTGACATGGCACTGGGTTCACGCTATGTCCCCGGCGGCAAACTGGACGAACGCTGGCCCCTGTGGCGTAAAGCCCTCTCCGGTTTCGGTAATTTTTACGCCCGCACCATCCTGGGCATGAAACTTCGCGATGTCACCGGCGGTTTCCGCCTGTGGAAGAGTGCCACGCTCAAAGCCATGCCGCTTGACAATATCCGCTCCAACGGGTATATCTTCCAGGTGGAAATGGCCTATGTGGCCTCAAAGCTGGGTTTTCAATTCAAGGAAGTTCCCATTTATTTTGCCGACCGGCGGTGGGGTCAATCCAAGATGTCTTTCCGCATTCAGATTGAAGCCGCTGTACGCGTCTGGCAGCTTCCGGTGATGTACCGGTCATTGAAAAAAGTAGTCTAATCTCCGAATATAAAAGACCTCCCGCGTGGGAGGTCTTTTTGCATTAATTGACATCCCCATTACGCGGAGATAGAATGAATTCACTACCAATAAAAAAAAGAGGAATCTGCCATGTCAAAAGAACTGACATCCGCCCAGCTTGCCGGATACATTGACCACACCCTTCTGAAACAGGACGCCACAGTCGCGCAAATCGAAAAACTGTGTGAAGAGGCGGCAAAATACCATTTCGCCTCGGTGTGTGTTAATGCCACTTACGCGGCTCTTTGCGCGAAACTGCTAAAAGACACCGGGGTAAAAGTGTGCTGCGTTGTCGGTTTCCCGCTCGGCGCCACTCTGTCGTCGGTCAAGGCGTTCGAGACAGACCAGGTGATCGCCGATGGCGCCAGCGAAGTGGATATGGTTTTGAATGTCGGCGCGTTAAAAACGGGCAATTTCACCCTGGTAAAAGATGACGTCAGCGCCGTGGTGCGTGCCGCGCACGCGAAAAACGTGCTGGTCAAGGTGATCATCGAAACCTGCCTGTTGACCGACGAGGAAAAAGTAAAAGCCTGCCAGATATGCCAATCCGCCGGAGCGGATTTTGTCAAAACCTCCACCGGTTTCAGCATCGCCGGCGCCACCGTGGAAGATGTGGCATTGATGCGCAAGACGGTCGGCCCGGATATGGGCGTCAAAGCCGCCGGGGGCGTACGCAGCCGTGACGATGTACTGGCGATGATCAAAGCCGGCGCCACGCGCATCGGCACCAGCGGCGGCGTCAAGATCATGGAAGGCGCCGAGATCAAAAGCGGTTATTGATCTTATAAGCAAAAAATGCTGACCCGTTAATAATTTCAGGGTCAGCCTTTTATTCTTATAGCCGGATTTTAATGCCGTGGACGCAGGATCACCCGGATGGGCGTTCCAATGAAATCATATTCCTTGCGGATGCTATTCTCAAGGTACCGCACATACGTGAAGTGCGCCAGCGACGGATCATTCACGTAGATCAGGAACGTCGGTGGATCGCTGCGCACCTGAGTTCCATAGTACATCCGAAGTGACCGGCCCTTGTGCGCCGGTGAAGCATGCGCGTCCTGCGCGGATTGGATGATGCGGTTCAACTGTGACGTGGTCAGCCGGGCCAGGCGTTCTTCCTGTACGCGGATCACCATGGGCATCACCTGCTCCACCCGCTGGTTGGTCTTCGCCGATATGAACAGGATCGGAACGTAATCCATGAATTTCAGATCTTCCTGAATTTTGGCCGTGTATTCCGCCATGGTATAGGTGTCTTTTTCCACCGCGTCCCATTTGTTCACCACCACCACAGCGCTCTTCCAGGCTTCCACTATGTATCCGGCGATGTGCGCGTCCTGCGCGCTGAGCGGTACGGTGGCATCCAAAACCAGAATAGCCACATCGGCGCGTTCAATGGACCGCATGGAGCGGATGACGCTGTACTTTTCCACGCCGGGTTCCACTTTCCCGCGCTTGCGGATTCCCGCGGTGTCGATGAGGGTGACGTCAATTCCGTTGAAGTTTAGTTTTGTATCAGTCGCGTCACGCGTGGTGCCGGCAATCGGGCTGACAATCGCGCGTTCTTCACCCACCAGCCGGTTCAACAGACTGGATTTACCCACATTCGGTTTTCCGACTATGGCAACCTTGATGGAGTCGTCTTCCTCTTCTTCCTCTTTGGGAGGAAAAAGTGCCACAAGCTCATCCAACAGGTCGCCGGTGCCTGTGCCGTGCAGCGCGGAGAGAGCGTACGGTTCACCCAAACCCAGCGCGTGGAAGTCAACAGCATTGGAACGCAATCCAGCCGAATCGGCTTTATTTACAACCAGTAGTATGGGCGGTGTCAACTTGCCATCCACCATCTTCTGGTTACGGCGCAGCATACCGGCTACTTCTTCGTCAGCCGGTGTGACGCCGGAAGCCGCGTCTACTACAAACAGGATCACGTCAGATTCGCGCACGGCCATTTCAGCCTGCCACCGGATCTGGGTAATATAATCCGCCGATCCTATGGAAAGCGGATCTTTTCGTGAGCTGGATGGATCGATACCCCCGGTATCAATGATATCGAAGGGTATTCCATTCCAGGATGATTCGCCAAAAAGCCGGTCTCGGGTGGTACCCGGTACATCATCCACAATCGCGCGCGGTTCACCGGATAAGCGGTTGAACAGCGTGCTTTTACCTACATTCGGGCGCCCTACGAGGGCTACAACAGGTTTTGTCATTCAATGCCTTTACTTTGGATTTCCAGAGCTTGTTATTTTACCCGTTAAAACGACTTCAATCGAGCCTGGAAGTATGGATTCCACCCGTAATTCAGGAATCTTTATCTCCACCTGAGGGGTACGCTGGTAGGTTCCTTCCACATCTTTCGACATATCGACGGATACGCGCACATCACTGGTCTTCAAATTATCCAACAAGGGCATGGGACCGGAAATGATCACATCGACCAGAAGCGGGGATGCTTTGGCGTCCAATGATGGATCCACCCCGACAACTTCCACCCGCATTCCGTTTAACGTCACGCTGCTTTCAATGGTAGAAACACCTACCTGTACACTGACGGTCTGGTCACCCACCACGGATATCCCGGCAGGGAGGTTTAATGAACTGCGGATCTCACGGTCGTCTTTCAGGCCGGATAGATTGATGGCGGATGTTTCCACATACCCCGGCAGGGTATCAACAATTTGCGGATCGGTGGAATAAACGGTAACGGATGGCGGGTAGGCGGAAATATTGGTCAAACGGTATCCGTTGGCGATGATCCCGCTGGTCACTACTTTGACAACCACATTCCGGTAACCGCCCCGTTGAATAATCTTGGCTGTAATCTGAACTTTATCCGGGTTGATGGTTACACCGCTCACCGGCAATTCGTTGTTATCTAGCGCCAGCAAATTGACGGTTTGTTCAATATCTTCATGCGCCTGAGATTGATCGAAAATTGCTCGAATCTCATGCACACGTTTGACCGCGCTTTCAGGCCCGCTAACCATCGCCTGTGTTTTATCCATCACCGGGGTTTCCGCTCTGTACCCCACGGCCGGGTCGCCGCGCACCTGAAGGGAGATATCCATGGCGCGGTTCAACAGAGATTCCAGCATCACTTCAACATTTGAAGGCGAGTAGCTGACGATCTCCACCGGACGTTGGCCGATCTGGATTTGTACGGGAACGGTATGCCGGCCGGCTGACATGGCGGAAAGGTCAACCACCGCGCGTATGGACGTGCGGTCTGCCAGCAGGTTTGTCCAGACAGATTTGGGCGCGCGCAAGTTGATGTTAAGGGTCTTTGCCGGGCTGTTGGTCAGCAGGTAGGTGGGATCCTGTCCGATGATCTCAATATTTACCGGATATGGATAAGCCCGAACCTCCGCCGGATCTTCAGCTGTAATAGCTAAAATCCATACGGCCGCGGCAAGGGCGAATGCCAGTAACAAGGTTGGGATATGTTGGGTCAGTCTTCGAAGCATGGCTGGCTCAGTCCTCCGGTTGGCGTATGGACGGCACGCGCAATATGCGTTTCAGCCATCCGGTTGTTTGGGGAGTAGCGCCTTCCGGCCGATAAAATGCGATCAGAATATTCTCCAACCGCTCACTATCCAATCGCCGGATCATGCGGCCGCCATGCGCGATCGAGATGGACCCGGTTTCTTCCGAAACAACCACAGCAACCGCGTCACTGGCTTCAGAGATTCCCATGGCTGCCCGGTGACGGAGACCCATCTGCCGGTCGGGTGTTCGGTTCAAAATACCGGATGCCGATAGCGGCATAACACACGATCCAGCCACGATCAAATTATCAGAAATGATCACCGCTCCATCATGCAGTGGTGTGTTGGGATAAAAAATCTGCATCAACATTTCCGGTGAAACCCGCGAATTCAAGATCACACCGGTCGCCACATAATCTCGCAATGAATCTCCCCGCTGAAGGACGATCAACGCGCCATGCTGCCGGGCGGAAAGCCGGGCACAGGCTGTGGCAACCGCCTTGACCGTGAGTTGAAGGGAACTGTCTGACACCGGGCTTTGCTGGGTTATGAGCCGGGAACCCCCAGCTCTTCCAAGCTTCTCAAGACCCCGCCGTAATTCCGGGGCAAAAATCACCGGAATGGCCAGCAGTAAAGCAGGCAAAGCCGTACGGATCAGCCAGGAAAAAGCCGGCAGATTGATCACACTGGTCATCAGGCTGATCATGATGATCACCAGCACCACGCCGCGCATCAGGGTGACTGCCTGAGTGTCGCGTATTACCAGCAAGATGGCAAAGAAAATCAACGTGACCAGTGACAGATCAATAACACTTAACCAGGTCAGCCGTTGAAAAAGGAATAATATCTGGCTAAGAAATTCAGACACAGTTCTCGTCCTGTATGGCTATGCGGTAAGAATCCGGAACGCAGGTTTCCCATGAATGTTTAACCTGTAAAAGTAAGTCTTCAAGTGTTCCGTCATTTTGAATGATCACATCCGCTTTTTCCAGCTTTTTTTCCTGAGGCGGCTGCGCCTGGATGCGCGCGCGGGCATCTTCTTCATTCATCTCGCGGAATAATATCAATCGGGCCAGACGGACCTCCACAGGAGCATCGGTAACCCAGATCGAGTCACAGCGGCTGGCCAGGTCGGACTCAAGCAACTTGATAGCCTCAATGATGATCACCGGCGTGGTTGTTTCACCAATGATCCGGTCCACTTCTTCTTTGACCAGAGGGTGAACGATCGCTTCGAGTTCCTGTAATTTATCGGGTTGGTTGAAAACCAGTTTGGCCAGAGCGGCACGGTCGAGCCGCATATCGGGGGTGGTGAAATCTCTCCCGAAATGCTGCAAAACCGGCGCGTACGCCCTGCCGCCGGGTTCCATGATCTGGCGCGAGATCAGATCAGCATCAATCCCCAGGGCGCCAAGACACTGGAGAATTTTCCGCACTTCACTTTTCCCTGTACCGATATTTCCGGTCAGGCCAATAATAAATTTATTATTGAATTTGCTCATATCGGATCCGATGCACGATTGAGGCCAGTATGGGTAAAAATGTCAGACAAATTGATTCTAGCCGCGGTATGAGTGAAAGTCAAACATTAGCCTGGAGAGGCAACCTTCACGCGATCCATATCCAGCGGGCGAAACAAACCAACAGAATAGCCTGTGTGGTTAGTCCGGCAGCGACGAGCAGCAAATTCGCCCATGGCGGCAGCGGCTTGCGCTGATTTACAGCAGCAAAAAGGAATACCGGGAATAATGAAAGTGTGTATCGCGAAACGCTGACCAGCAATCCCTGGTTATCAAGCTTTGTCAGCACCAGCAGTAACCCTGCCGCTGTATAGAGGGTATAAGAAACGGGGAAGTCACGCCAACGGGTGAGCATTACACCTGTCAGAATTATCAGAAAGAGGATCGCGGTCAGATCTGTAATCTGTGCCAGCGGATTGATGGGTGTAGTCAACACCCGGAAGCCGGATAAAGAGGTTATGTTCCCGACAATGCCTTCCCAGGGAAAACCGGTATGCTGCCCCCACGCGGTTGAAAGCGTTTCCCACGGCCAGGGGTATCCCAACCCAAAACGCACAAACGCCGCGAAACCGGCAGCCGTGAGCATCGGCAGAGCTGCAGGGATGGTGACCTTTGACAGTTCGACCAGGCGAACCGGCAGAGTTCTTCCCCGACGGGTATGCCGGTATAACGATAATCCTTCATACAACAACGGCAAAGCCAGAATAACCCCCTGCAGACGCGTAAGGACAGCCAATGAAGCCAGCAATCCTGCCATCCAAAGTGAACGTTGCCGGGACTTCCACAGACTGCCGGCTACCAGCAGGATAAACAACGGCTCGGAGTACGCGGCCACCAAAAAGAAGGCAGTGGGGAAAATGGCGAGGAAAAACACAGCCCGGTTGCCGGCATTCTCCATAAGATCGCCGGCCATTCGGCAAAGCAGGACCAATGCGCCGATAGCGCACAGATTGCTGATCAGAATCGCGGCTGTCATCGGTGCTATCCCCGTTAATGAAACCAGATGAACCAGCCAGGAATAAAGCGGCGGCCAGACTGTAAGAAAAGCGCGTGAATACCCGTTTTGGGCAATATCGAGATAATGGACTGTATCCCAGCGGTACCAGGGGGCTAAAAACATACGGCTAAACATACTGCTCTGCTCTAACATTGCCAGCATGCCGCGCGCCGGTTCTTCAGCCGGGGTTACGGTCGCGGGGAATACATTCAACAATAGTAAAACAGCCGAGCTCCACAGGCGTATTCCCAGAAATGCCAGTAAACCAGCCCTGACTGCCTTTTTCCATACTGCCGGCAGGGTTATAGAACTCATTCAACCCCCGATATTTTCCGGTGATCCGGAAATGAACTTTTACGGATGGATGGTCGCACTACCCTATTGTAATTGGGTCAACCAGTCTTTGGCGGCATCTTCAGAATCAAACGTTTTGATCTCGTGCAGTGTCAAAAACCGGACAGTGTTCAGGATAGCCTGCTTTATGGCGTCCATCCCCACAACCGCTGTGGCTTTTATGTATGGGCTGTTGTTCATGGAAAAATGTTTGATCCCTGAAACTGTCTCTTTGGAATATGAAACATCCTTAACGTCTGTCAGAAACAACACAGAACCCCGGGGAAGCGTTTTTATTACATCGGTCGCTTCCTGCATGACAAGCACCGCCTCTTCCACGTTTAGGGTAGAAAGATCGGCTTTGACGATTTTCTTCCCCGCATTCTCCACAATATCAACCCGTGACATTGAGCCCTCCTGATATTTTGATATCGCAAATGGCGAATAATTATTTAAGGCTATTATAAAAGTTATTTTCAGGTTTTAATAAGTTGTGATTAATGAAAGTGTAAATTTGCGTTTTCAGATATGTTAAGATAAAGTATATACAGATGATCGTATAATTGTTAGTCCCGAAGGAGAGGGGTTATGGGATCGAAAGTCACGATCGATGTTTCAAACACGCTGGGTAGAAAACGGATTTTCTCCTACGAAGATCACGATACATTTATGGTGGGACGAATGAATGACTGTCATCTTTGCATAGAAGATGACACCTATCTCTCACGCCACCATTTCATAATGGAAGTCAATCCACCGCACGCCCGGTTGCAAGACCTGGGCAGCTTGAATGGCACATATGTCAACGGCAAAAAAGTAGGTGGAAGGGATGTCACTGAAACACCCGAAGAGGCATTGTCACGGTACAAATTCCCCTGGGTTGACCTCAAAGACGGGGATTTGATCAATACCGGCGATACAACTTTCCGGATGATCATCCAATCCCCCGACCGGGTGACAGGTCCGGTTCGCTGCCAGAAATGCGGCCGGGATGTCTCCAACGAAAGCGGAGCCGCGAGAGGCGGTACGTATATCTGTGAATCCTGCCAGAAATCGGCTGAATCCAGCCCATTCGAACTGTTACAGCAGTTCCTGGATGAAAGCCGCCTTCACCGGCCCGCCGTAGCCGGGCGGATATCCAACACAGCCAGGCTTGGCTTCGCGCGAAATGAAGCCATGATTTTCAGCGACTGGGACGTGGTGCGTGTTCTGGGCGCCGGTGTTTTTGGCGCTACCTACCACATCGTTCACCGCTCCACCAAAACGCAAGCCGCCTTGAAACTGATGTTACCCCGTACCGCGGCCGGCAAGGATGTGCAGGAAAACTTCTTACGTGATACTCAGGCGGTGCAGAAGATCAAGCACCACAATATCAATGAAGTATTCGAGTCGGGGTACCGCAACGGCATATTCTATTTTGTGATGGATTACTGCAATGTTGGCAATCTGGAATCACTGCGCCGGGGCGGAAAAGTGCAGACAACCTTCCTGGTACTATCCATGCTGCAGGTGCTTGAAGCCCTGACGATGGCGCATAACGAGGGGCATATCCATCGCGGTATCAAACCACAGAATATCCTGTTGAATAGCGCGGACAATAACCTGACCACCCGAATCTCGGATTTTGGTCTGACCCGCAGTTTCATCCGCAATGGGCTGAGCGGCATGACAGTCACCGGAACGGCAGTCGGTTCCTACACGTACACACCTCGTGAACAAGTGGTTGACTTCCGTGTCGCCCGCCCGGAGACGGATATCTGGGCTCTGGGCGCCACCATGTATAACCTGCTCACCGGAGAATTCCCCCACAATTTTACGCATGGGAAAGATCCACTGGATGTGATCCTCAATGGAGACATCATCCCCATCCGTCAGCGC
>CAYQTY010000055.1:0-14543 GCA_964420535.1 uncultured Leptolinea sp.
TGTACGGGAAGGCGCTTTCGGCGGCGTACGTCACACCCTCGCACCAGTTCCCACTGGGCGGCATTTTGCCCGCCGGCCGCCGCGCCGAACTCATCCGCCTGGCGCGGGATGGCGGATTCTACATCATAGAAGATGACTATGACAGCGAGTACCGCTACACCGGCGCGCCGGTCAGCCCGCTGTACAGTATGGACCCCTCGCGGGTGGTCTACGTGGGTACCTTCAGTAAGACGCTCTTTCCGGCGCTGCGCCTGGGTTTCGCCATACTGCCCCGCCCGCTGCAGCCGGCCTGGAAGCATACCCGCCAGTATATGGACGTGCAGAACCCGTTACTCGAACAGGCGGCATTGACGGAGTTCCTGCGCAAACGCCAGATGGACCGGCACATCCGCCGCATGAACAGGGTGTACGGCGAAAAGCGCGCAGTGCTGATCCGCGCGCTGGAGGAGGCGTTCGGCCGCCGCGTGCAGGTGCGCGGTGACGCTTCAGGCCTGCATGTGGCCCTGCGCTTCCCGGGGATGGAATTCGGACCGGCGTTTGAACAGGCCTGCCGCGGGGCGGGGCTACGCGTGCGCCCGGTGTCACGCTATTGTGTAGATACTACGGCCTATGTGGATACGCTGCTGGCCGGGTACGGTCACCTGGGGTTGGAGGAGATTATGGAGGGGGTGAAGGTGTTGAAGGAAGTGATTCAGTGATGTGGAAAAAACCGATCCCCGCTACTTGCGGAGCTTTTCCATATTCCCGATGATTACCGGATCAACGATCTCTTTATATGCCCGCAGCCACCACCCGCCCATGGGAATTCCCATCTGGCCGGCCGTAAAAACAACTGGGTGACCCCCGTCATGCCGTACCCAGTTGACCCCCAACCGGTGGGAGCATTCATACGGCCCCTCCGGTTCATACCAGTACGGTTTGGTCACTTCGCACAGGTACATGTCACCGGGTTTATCTTTATCGGGAACCGCCACCAGACTGCCGGGTTGAATGGAACTGAACCCCAGCAGGTATTGCCTGATCTGCCCGTCAAGTGATTCAAGGGTGTAACAATTGCTCTTCGCGCCCGCGCGATCTTTGGTACGCAGGTCACCTACATCCGGCCAGCCCATGCGCAGGATGTTATTTTCCAAACAGTAATCCAGATAGTTGGAATACCCGGAACGTTTCGCCGATGCCAGTTCAGCCTCAATAAAACATTCGGTTTTAACCGGGTTGCTGTGAAAGGATTGACCGTTCACCCGTACAAAATAGTATTTCAAATGTATGTACTCCTGATTCTTATGTGTCAATTGAATTCAGCATAACACACAAACCAGCACTTTGGGATTAATCGCGATCCCACCCAACAAAAACGGGACCGTTTCCGGTCCCGTCTTTAATCTTCACATAACCCGATTTTACTCGGCGGTTTGATCGTCCACTTTGGCATCGGGAGCGTTGGTCTTCACCGATTTGATGCCGTTTTCCATGGCGGATTCGGAGGAGTAGGATTCGCTCTTGCCGATGGGTTCACCATTGCCGGCTTTGAGCACGAAAAACGGTTTGTTGTCTTTATCAGCTTTGCGTTCGTAGCGGCCGTCATCAACCGCGTTTTTCTTGACGGATTCGATGCCGTTCAACGCGCTGGCTTTGGCATTGTACTGTTCACTGGTCAAAATGATCTCACCGTTGCCGGCTTTCAGATTGAACATGAACTTTTCGTTTTTAGTTTTGGTCAACACAAATTTTCCTGCCATTACTACCCTCCTGCTATGGATTGATAAGGTTGTTTTCTTCCCTTCATCATACTATCTTTTTCGAATGGGCACAAATCCTAGTGCCCGTTGTGTCACTTAACCATTGCTCCACTAAACTCCCGCGCGAAGCGGGCCCCCGCTTCCACCGGATTATCGCTCCCGCCTATAGCCTTCACGCAGGCTGTGCCGACGATCGCGCCGTCTGCCATGCGCCCCACTTCTTCGGCCTGTTCGGGTGTGCCGATGCCGAACCCGACGCACACCGGGATGGACGTGTGTTCGCGCACCCGGGTGACCAGCCCGCCCAGTCCTTCAGCCAATGTTGACCGCGCCCCGGTGACGCCCGTCACGCTGACCAGGTAAATGAATCCGCGAGCCTCCCGCGCCACCTTCTCCATGCGTTCCGGCGGGGTGGTGGGCGCCAGCATGCGGATCAGCGGCAGGTCACCCGCCGCCGCTTCAAATTCGGAGCACTCTTCCAGCGGGAGATCGGGGATGATAAATCCATCAGCCCCGGCGGCGCGGGCGTCAGACACATAGGCTTCCAGCCCGTAGGCCAGCACCGGGTTGTAATACCCCATCAGCACCAGCGGGATGGTCACCCCGCGTTTACGCAGCTCGGCCACCGCCGCGAGGGACTTCTTCACGGTGATACCGTGTTCCAGCGCCACCTGCGTAGCCTGCTGAATGACAGGCCCGTCAGCCAGCGGATCGGAGAAGGACAGCCCCACCTCCACCAGGTCGGCGCCATTTTTGGCCAGCGCTTCGATTATGTCAACGGAGGTTTCGATATCGGGGTACCCGAGGGGGAAATACGGCATGAAGATCGGTTTCTTTTTGAATGCTTCGTCAATTCGGTTCATGTTGGTTCCTGTAATGGCGGTTCAGATGTTGAACCGGTGTCCTTCGCTGAGTACGGTGCCCAGGTCTTTGTCACCCCGGCCAGAGAGGTTGACCAGTACGGCCTGGTCGGGGCGCATCTTCGACGCGCGCTTGATCACTTCGGCCACGGCATGTGACGATTCCAGCGCGGGGATGATCCCCTCGATCTTGCACAGAGTGGAAAAAGCCTGCATGGCTTCCGCGTCAGTGGCAGAGGTGTAAAAGGCGCGTTCCATATCGCGCAGCATCGAATGTTCAGGACCCACCGCGGCGTAATCCAGCCCGGCAGAAATGGAATAGGTGTCA
Source organism: uncultured Leptolinea sp. (assembly GCA_964420535.1). GTDB lineage: Bacteria > Chloroflexota > Anaerolineae > Anaerolineales > Anaerolineaceae > Leptolinea. The sequence goes on from CAYQTY010000055.1 coordinate 2,928, forward strand.
CTGATCTGCCCGTCGCCATCCTGCAGCACCATGGTGCGCGTGCCGTGGATCACCCCCACCCGCGCCTTTGACGCATCGCCAAAGCGCGCGGCGTGTTTGCCGCTGGCAATGCCCGAGCCTCCGGCTTCCACGCCGATCAGTTCCACGTCTTCGTCGTCAATAAACGCGCTGAAGATGCCGATGGCGTTCGAACCGCCGCCCACGCACGCGATGACCGTATCCGGCAGGCGGCCCACATCGGCCAGCATCTGAGCGCGGGCTTCGCGCCCGATGACAGACTGAAACTCGCGCACCATGGTGGGGTACGGGTGCGGGCCGAGCGCCGAGCCGAGCAGGTAGTGGGTGTTGTTGACGTTCGCCACCCAGTCGCGGATGGCTTCATTGATGGCGTCTTTCAGGGTCTTCGTGCCGGAGGTCACCGGGCGGACTTCAGCGCCGAGCAGTTCCATGCGGTGGACATTGGGCTTCTGGCGTTCGATATCCACGCAGCCCATGTAGACCACGCACTCCAGCCCGAGCAGCGCCGCCGCGGTCGCGGATGCCACGCCGTGCTGGCCGGCGCCCGTCTCGGCGATGACGCGGGGCTTGCCCATTTTCTTCGCCAGTAGCGCCTGCCCCAGCGCGTTGTTGATCTTGTGCGCGCCGGTGTGCGCCAGGTCTTCGCGCTTGAGGTAGATCTGCGCGCCGCCCAGTTTGTCACTCAACCGCCGGGCGTGGGTGATGGGCGTGGGCCGCCCGACAAAGGTGGCCATCAGGCGGTCAAATTCCGCCTGGAATTCTTTATCTTCGCGTGAGGCGACGAAGGCCGCCTCGAGTTCCGTCAACGCGGGCATCAGGGTTTCGGGGACGAACTGTCCGCCGTATGGCCCGAATTTCGCGGGTAAAAGTGTTGTCATTGGATCTCCGTTATTGTTTGTATTTCTTTTCCCGGTGCTTCCGGAAATTTACTCTGGCTTCGACTCTGGTTTCGACAAGCTCAGCCAGCGGATGTAGGTTGGGCAAACTGCCATTTTTCACAACTCAATTCTATTCAAAAGATTTTTTGTGCTTATGGAGCGGCAGTTTGCCCAACATTCACGGCTAACCACCAAACCCGTCCATTCAAATGTATCCTCACCACCGTGCCATGTTGTACGAAACGCACTTCGCAATGAGATTGTCTCCTGTGAAACCGCATGTCAATGATCAAGCGTTTCGTCCAACCTACATATGGTATATCCGAGCCCTGAGCTTGTCGAAGGGCGGTTGCACGACGGGCGAATTTCGTTGCTCCGGCATCTGGCTTCGACACATTCATGTCAAAGGGCGCCACGCAGTGCAGGCAGGCTCAGCCAGCGGAGAAAATCCGCTCCCTGAGCTTGCGCCAGTGCCGCACGTTTTGTGTGCAGGTATCGAAGGGCGGACCATCGCAGGAATCATATCAAATCGGGATTTGCCGCGACCCAGGTACCTGGCTTCGACAGGCTCAGCCAGCGGAGGGATTTACCCCGTCGGCCGCCAGCCGTATTCCGCCAACGGGATTTCAAGGTTCAGCGAATTAACACCAACCAGACTAGCGGCCGCGGCTTCCAGACGGCGGCTGTCAGCCCCGCGAACGGACTGCACAAAATCCTTGATCTTCACGGCATCCTTAACACCGGGGCGGGCTTCCACACCGGAAGCCGTATCCACACCCCACGGTTTGACGCGCTTCACGGCTTCCGCCGCATTTTCCGGTTTAAGACCCCCGGCTAAAAACACCGGCATGACTTCCGCCAGCCTCGCGGCCGCGTTCCAATCCGCGGTGACGCCCGTCCCGCCGTACGCGCCTTTGACTGACGCGTCGATCAGACAGGCCGGCGGGTCAACCCGGGTCAGGCTGGCTAGATCCGCGGGGATCCCCCGGAAAGCTTTGAACGCCCTCGAACCCAATTGGCTCAACACCTCGGGACCTTCGTCACCGTGCAATTGCGCCAGATCCAGCGAACAGGTCTGCATTAGTGTGCGGATGTAAAACGCCGGCGTGTTGACGAACACCCCTACCTTTAATATGGAAGGGAAATCACGGTTCAGCACGGCGGCGATCTTCTCACATTCCGTCACGCTGATGTGCCGCGGGCTTTGCATATAGAAATTGAAACCCAGGCAATCGGCGCCGGCTTCGACGGCCGTCAACGCGTCGCGCAAAGAGGTAATTCCGCAGATCTTGATAACGGTCATAATGTCACTCCTTCCGTTTTGTACCCTGAAAGCTCGCGCACCCGCCCGGCGATATCCGGCGCGGTGACTAAAGCCTCGCCCACCAGCACAGCGTCAATGCCGCACTGTTCCAGCCGGCGCACATCCGTCGCGTGGAAGATGCCGCTCTCCGCCACCACCGCGATCCCGGCCGGGATGAGCGGCCGCAGCGACTCGGTGGTTTCGAGAGTGACCTTGAAGGTATCCAGGTCGCGGTTGTTGATACCCACCATCTTCAGCCCCGGGATGCCCAGTACGCGTTCCACCTCTGCCCGGTTATGCACTTCCACCAGCGGGGTCAGGCCAAGTTCCAGCTCCAGCGCGTGCAGATCCAACAGCCTGGAGTCGTCCGTCAACGCGGCGGCGATCAGCAGGGCGGCATCCGCACCGTTGACCCGCGCCTCGTAGAGCTGAGTCTCGTCGATGATGAAATCCTTGCGCAGCAACGGTAACTCGATCTGGCGTTCAAAGCGTAGTTTTCTCAGGGTTTCCAGGCTGCCCTGAAAGAACGTCCGGTCGGTCAGCACACTGATGGCCGCCGCGCCGTTCGCTGCGTAGATCTCCGCCGCGTCCAGCAGGTCAAGGTTGGGGGCAAGCAGACCCTTTGACGGCGAGGCGCGCTTCAGTTCGGCGATCAGGCCGGGCTGCCTGCCCGTGCGCCGCTGTTGCAGGAGCGCCAGAAAATCACGGGGTAGCGGGCTGTCCTTCGCTTGAGAACGAAGGACAGCCGCGTCCAATTCCTCCACCTCGGCGTGTTTTTGCGTCAGGATTTTTGTAAGGATACTCATGGTTTGTCTATGCCACAGCTCGGCTGAATTTGACCAGGTCGTTCATCTTGGCCAGGGCCAGGCCGTCTTCCAGCGAAGCGGTGACCTCGCCCAGCGCGGTCTTAAAATCACCGGTTTCGGCGGCCAGGGTTCCGGCGGCATTCAGCAGCACGGCATCCCGGCGGGCGCCGCCGGTTCGCCCACGAAGAAGGTCGCGCATCATGGCGGCCGCTTCTTCGGGCGAACCGCCGTGCAGATCGTCAATGGTGGTGCGTTTAAAACCCAGTTCCCGGGCATCAAAATCATAGGTACGCACTGTGCCGCCCATCAGGTGGCTGATGCGGTTGGGGCCGGATGCCGTGAGTTCGTCGGTGCCGCCCGCGCCGTAGATCACCATGGCGGCGGTTGAACCGAGGTCTTTGAGTACATTGGCCAGCGGTTCGGTGAGTTCGGGCGAATACACTCCGATCAGCTGCACATCCGCGCCGGCGGGGTTGGTGAGCGGGCCGAGCAGGTTGAAGATGGTGCGCTGACCCAGTTCTTTGCGCGGACCAACCGCGAATTTCATGGCCGGGTGGAACTTTGGCGCGAACATAAAGCCGATGCCGATCTCTTCGATGGCCTGTTGCACGCGTTCGGGGGTCATTTCCAGGTTGACGCCCAGCGCGGAGAGCACGTCAGCGCTGCCGCATTGTGACGATGCCGCGCGGTTGCCGTGCTTGGCCACTTTTCGCCCGGTGCCGGCCACAATGAAAGCCGCCGCGGTGGAGATGTTGAATGTGAATTTCCCGTCTCCGCCGGTGCCGACGATGTCATACACATTCTGGTCAGCCACGTCCGGCTTGATGGTCACCGCGACCTCGCGCATGGCGCGCACTGAGCCGGTGATCTCGGCGATGGTCTCGCCCTTCATGCGCAGGGCGGTGAGGTATGACCCGATCTGCGCCTGCGTCGCCTGACCGGTCATGATGATGTTCATGGCCTCCTGCGCTTCGGTATCGGATAAGTTGCTGCGGTTGATGACTCTGGCGATATATGGTTTCAACATGGCGTTTTCTCCTTCTTACTGGCCGATCTCAAGAAAATTCTTCAGCAGTACCCTGCCGTGTTCAGTCAAAATGGATTCAGGGTGAAATTGCACCCCGTGGGTGGGATGGTCGCGGTGTTTCAGCGCCATGATCTCGCCGTCATCCGTACAGGCGATGGTCTCCAGGGCTTCGGGCGCGGGTTCGTAGACAACCAGCGAGTGGTAGCGCATAGCCTCAAACGGTGACGGGACCCCCGCGAAGATGCCCTGACCGTTATGTTTGACCGGCGACGTCTTGCCGTGCATCAGCTTCGGGGCGCGGCCAACTGTGCCGCCGTACACTGCGCCAATGGCCTGGTGGCCCAGGCACACCCCCAGTACCGGGATCTTTCCGGTGAAGTGGCGGATGGCCTCCGGTGAAATGCCGCTGTCGTTTATGGGTTCACCCGGCCCGGGGGAGATGACCAGTTGGTCGGGGTGAAGCTCGTCCAGTTCTTTGACGGTCACGCGGTCATTGCGGAACACGCGGATATCCGCGCCCAATTCGCCGAAAAGCTGCACCAGGTTATAGGTAAATGAGTCGTAATTATCGATAAGCGCGAGCATGTCTTTCTCCTCTCAGCGGTTCGATTCCACAAGGTCCAAAGCCCGCAGCAGCGCGCCGGCCTTGTTGATGGTTTCCTGATATTCACCGGCCGGGTTGGAATCGGCCACGATGCCGGCGCCGGCCTGCACACTGTAGCGGCTGCCACGTTTGACCAGCGTGCGGATGGCCAGGCAGGTGTCCATGCTGCCGTCAAACCCGAAGTAACCCACCGTTCCGGCATAGGCTCCGCGCGCGTCCGGCTCCAGCGCGGCGATAATCTCGAGCGCGCGCACCTTGGGCGCCCCGCTGACCGTGCCCGCCGGGAACGCCGCGCGGATCAGGTCGAAGGCTGTCAGGCCGGGGCGCATTGTCCCCTGCACGTGCGAGACGATATGCATCACATGCGAGTAGTATTCAATGCTGAAGAAATCGGAGACCTTAACCGAGCCGTATTCGCAGACGCGGCCCAGATCGTTGCGGCCGAGGTCGACCAGCATCACGTGCTCGGCGCGTTCCTTGGGGTCGGCCAACAGGTCCTTTTCCAGCGCGGCATCGGCGGCGGCATCTTTTCCGCGCGGGCGGGTGCCGGCAATCGGATGCAGGCTCGCGGTGCCGTCTTCCAGCCGCACAAACATTTCGGGTGACGAGCCGATCAGGTGCAGCGGTTCCCCGTCCACCTCGCCAAAATCGAAGAAGTACATGTAGGGTGACGGGTTCAGGCGGCGCAGCGCGCGGTATACGTCAAACGGTTCGGCGGTTGATTCCCGGGTAAAGCGCTGCGAGAGCACCACCTGGAAGATATCCCCCGCGGCGATGTGTTCTTTGGCTGCCGTGACCATGGATTCAAATTCGGGCTGCGCCAGGTTGGATTCGGTTTCGGCCGGTTTCACGGCAGGCCGGTCAACTTCGGGGAGCGGCTCGGCGATGCGCTTGGCGATCTCATCCAGCCGGGTTTCGGCAGCGTCCGGGTCGCTATCCAGTACGGTGGCGATCAGGAAGATCGTGCGGCGCACATTGTCAAACGCCACAACGGTATCGGCCAGCAGGTAGATGCCATCCGGCACGTTGGCCGACTGCATCTGGCCCATCAGGGTGGGTTCAAAGTAGCGCACCGATTCGTAGCCCAGGTAGCCGATCAACCCGCCGGTGAAGCGCGGCGCACCCGGAAGGCGGGTGGCGGGGAAGCGGGCGATCTCTGCCTGCAGGAAGCGGGTGGGGTCCTCGCCCGGGGCGAGTGTGAACACCCGGCGGTCGTCACCTTCAATGACTTCCACCTGACCGCCGCGCAGGATGTATTCGGCGCGCGGGCGGATGCCGATGAACGAATAGCGCGCGATACGCTCGCCGCCTTCCACCGATTCGAGCAGGAACGAGGCGCCCTGCCCGCGTAATTTGAGGTATAAGCTGACCGGGGTCTCCAGGTCGGCGTGAACTTCACGGATAATGGTTTGAACTTCAGTGGCTTCCAACAGCATCGGGGTGGCTCCTTCGCGGTATTAACAGACAAATCCCTTTCATCCTATGGGACGAGAGGGATCTCGCGGTGCCACCCAGGTTACGCTGTTATTAACAAAAATCCCTGTTGTGATGCAACAGGGAGAAGAAAGCCAGCGTCACTTTGTTCAGGTACGGCCTTTTGCAGGCTTATACCCTTACCCTGTAACGGGAGTTCCCGGAGCAGGCTACTCATTGCTTTTCGCCTTTTCAACTCGGAGGTCCATTCAGTTTCTGCGCTTTTGCCGGGCTTTCACCACAATCTACCAGGCTCTCTGAAAACCGCTTTGAAACGTACTCGTCCTCGTCAGCGTTTTTATATGAAGTTAGTCAGTATTATAGGGAGAAATGGGAGAGGAGTCAAGGAGTATTTTTTTGTTTTGTAGACAATTATTACGTTTTCTTATATACTGTATCTGACCAGACTGACTAGTTTAGAAAATGTGAGGTAATTATGAACAATATCTGGCAATTACAGGAAGCCAAGAGTCGTTTCAGCGAACTCGTTGACCGGGTGCTCGCCAACGGAGTGCAGATCGTCACCCGGCGGGGACAGAAAGCTGTGGCTGTACTGCCTTACGAAGAATTTGAACGCCTTACTCGTCCAACCGGTGGGCTTGCGGATTTTCTAATGTCATCTCCGCTGGCTGGGTCTGGCCTGGAGATAAGCCGTGATCCATCGACTCCGCGGGATATCGGGTTGGAGCTATGAAATATCTGCTGGATACCTGCGTACTATCCGAATTCACCCGGCAAAAACCAGATGGGAATGTCATCCGCTGGATGGATTCGATAAATGAAGATGACCTGTGTATCAGTGTAATAACCGTGGGCGAAATCCAGCGGGGAGTTGAAAAACTGCCAGATTCTCATCGCAAGACAAATTTGGTTACCTGGTTAAACGAACAGATGCTTCCTCGATTTGAAAACCGGATGATCCCGTTGGACTTATCTGCCATGCAGATCTGGGGGACGATAACCGCAAGAATGGAGTCAACCGGGCAGCCGATGGGGGTGATGGATTCGCTTATCGCGGCGTGTGCTTTAAGCCAAAACTTGATTCTTGTTACGCGCAACATCAAGGATTTTACCGGGACAAATCTACAACTGATAAATCCCTGGGACTAATCTGAAATTTCATTGTTGGGTCATGACCCAATCTACAATTGGTTGACACATCTCTCTCAATTTGCTACAGTCAATATCAATGGAGGGAAATAACCATGACTGAAAAGAAAACCACAATCCCGCCCGCCGTCAACGCGGCGATGCGGTTCATCCTGCGTTCACCGCTGCATGGTATGGTCAGCAAGGCCATCACGTTGATCACCTTCACCGGGCGCAAGAGCGGCAAGGTGTATTCCACGCCGGTCAGCTACTCGCAAAAAGGCAGCCAGGTGACCATCTTCACCCACGGAGAATGGTACAAGAACCTCGCCGCCGGCGCGCCGGTCACATTGCGGATCCGCGGCAAAGATTACACCGGCCAGGCGGATGTCACCGTTGCCGATAGTGCCGCCAAGGCTGAAGGGCTGACCGATCACCTGAAGGCTGTGCGCAATGACGCGAAGTATTACAGCGTCACCTTTGATGAAGCGGGCGAACCGAAAAAGGATGAGATCGAGAAGGCTGTCAATGATGTGGTGATGATCCGGGTGACCCTTAAATAAATGTAGTAGGTTGGGTCATGACCCAACCTACAAATGCCATACACAAATCCAGAATATTTAAATCAGTTCCATTACCGGATGTTCTTTTGTAAGCACCTCATAGCGGTACGAGCCGCCGGCGTACTTGACCAGCAGGTCACCCACTTCGGCGCAGATGGCTTCCACCTCGTTCAGGGTGAAGGGCGGCAGCGCGTCAATGTTGACCTCGACCGCCGTGGTTTCGGGTACTACCAGGCTGTGGTTTGACTGTCGCCACGTCCAGCGGCGGGTCATGACGGTGCTGCCGTCAACAAAAATGATCTCGCCGGGAGCCGGGTGTTCCAGGGTATCGGTGCCGAAGGGGACAAAATCTTCCGCCCCGGTGGCGAAGCGCAGTTCGATGTCACCTTTCAGGTGGTCAATGGCGTGCGCGCCGGTGGGCAGAAGGTGGCGGATGGTCACCAGGGTGCCGATATCCACCAGCGTGCTGATGGGGGCCAGCGGTTCACCGCGCAGCACGCGCCGTGCCAGCGCTTCCACAGACGGGCGGAATTCGGTCGGTTTGATGCCGATGGAACGGTAGGCTTCGCGCCAGCTTGAGATCTTGGGGTTCTCAAGGATGGTGTCTATATTCAGAATAGACGGAAGCGCCGCTTCTGCCTCTCGGATTGCCGCAGTGAGTTCGGCACACGCTGGAGGATTGGTGAGGCCCGTTGCCACGACCACGCCGCGGCGGAATTCAGGGAATTTTTCAAAGACGTCTCTGGATATGGAGTAGTGTTTGGTCATGGATTGCCTCACGGGTTTGGATTGGTGCTAATGGTACTGCATGAATTCGGTTCTGTGGGAGTGGAGGGGAGAAATTCCCGGCGCGAATCTCCCCAACCCCTCTTCACGAAGAGGGGCTAGGGCTGCGATTTTTCAGGTTGATTCGAAAATAAGCTGCTTTACAAATGTAACTAGAGGAACCCAGTCATTTTGTCTGGCACAGGCCGGCTTTTGCCCCCCTTCGTGAAGGGGGAATCAAAGGGGGATTCAATCCACCAGCACGCGCGCGTCGACCGTGAAGATATCCTTGCCGTAGCCTTTCACCGGATTGAGGTCCAGTTCCTGGATCGACGGGAAGTCCGTCACCAGCAGGCTGATGCGGATGAGGATATCGCGCAATGTGTCCAGGTCCATGCCCGGCTCGCCGCGAACACCCTTGAGCAGAGCCAGCGAACGGATGGACTGGATCAGCCGCCCGGCTTCTTCGTTGGCCAGCGGCGCCAGCGCGAAATTGACGTCCTTTAATGCTTCGGTGTATATGCCGCCAAGGCCAAACGCCACCAGGTGACCGTACCCGGGCTCGCGGTTCGCCCCGATGATCACCTCAGTGCCTTTGACCATCTGCTGCACCAGCACGCCGGTGGCGTCCTTGATCTTCAACAGGTCGTCCCACACCTTTTCGGCTTCGGCCAGATCCTTGATACCCACGCGTACGCCGCCCACGTCACTTTTGTGCAGCGGACCCATCACCTTGAGCACCCAGGGGAAGGCGAATGGAATGGTTTTCAATCCGGCTTTTTCTGTCAATTCGATCTGACCGGGGAAGCGGATGCCCGCGGCTTGCAGCACCTCGCGGGTGACCTGCGGGGTCAACGCGCCGTGGCAGCCCTCGAGCAGCCCGGCGATCTTCTTTTTGTCGTACCCGGCGGCGGAGGTTTCCGGCTCGAAAATGTGCGGCCGGTTGACCACCCGCGCGAGCGCCCGGGCCAGTTCAACTTCGTCTTCAAAATAGCAACCGCCCAGTTCGCGGAACATTTTCAACGGTTCTTCCGATGACAGCACGGAAACATACGAGGGGATCACCGGGATGGGGCTGATGTCCATATATTTCTTCGCCGCCCGGTAGAGGGCGCGGTTGTCCATCATACCTGCATCGCCGTTCATCACCACGATGTAGTCGATCCGGTCTTTTTCTTCCTCAATAATGATGCTCAATGCTTTTTCCAGGTTATCCGCGCCGCTGGTGGGCAGAGTATCCACGGGATTGCCCGTCCCCGCGCCGGTTGGCAGCACTTCGGCCAACCGCTGGCGTGTGGTTTCCTTGAAATGCGGCACCTCAAGCCCGAGTTGACTGAGCTCGTCGCACAGCATCACGCCTGGCCCGCCCGCGTCGGTGACGATCGCCACGCGCCTGCCGTCGGCTTTGCCTTTGACCAGCGTGAGGATGGCCGCCACATCGATCAGATCCTGGCGCGAATTCACACGGATCACGCCGGCTTTATCAAACAGCGCCTGCACGGCGGTGTCGTTGGTGGCCATGGCACCGGTGTGGCTGGCTGCCGCGCGGCTGCCAGCCTGGGTAGTGCCGGCTTTGATGCCGGCGATCAGCACGCCTTTTTTACTCAGGCTGCGCGAGGCTTTCAGGAATTTCTGCGGGTTGACGATGCTCTCCTGGTAGGTGATCATAACCTTCGGGCTGTCAGATCCGTGACCGGCATCGTAGATATCCATCATGTCAGGTACACCGCTCTGCGCGGAGTTGCCCACGGTGAGGAAGGAATTGAATTTGAGTCCGCGGCGCATGGCGTGCTCGGCCAGGAAGTCAACGGTGGCACCGGAGCCGCTGATGAAGTCAATACCACCCTTCACCAGTTCAAGTGCCACGCCGGTGAATTTGCTGGCGTGGGCGTAGGTCATCACGCCGGAGCAGTTGGGACCTAATAGCAGCATTCCGTGTTTGGTGGCGATCTCCGCCAGCGCTTTTTCTTCCGCTTTGCCTTCGGCGCCCTGTTCACCGAACCCGGCGCTTAAAACCACTACGATCTTCGCGCCTTTATCGGCCAGTTGCTGTAGGGAATCTCGTACAAATCTAGCCGGCACACCGATCAACGCCAGGTCGGGCGCTTCGGGCAGTCCGGCAATGGACGTGTAGGCATTTACGCCCTGGATCGTCCCGCCTTTGGGGTTGACCAGGTACAGGTTGCCCGGGAATCCTTTGGTGAGGATGTTCAGGGTCAGCCGGCCCCCCGGTTTGGTGACGTCTTCACTGGCGCCGATAACGGCGATACTTTTTGGTTCAAGAAGTTTTTGCAGCATGCGGTTCCTCCCGGATCAATCAGGCGATCACTTTGGCGTTTTTTGCCACTTCTCGACCGGCATGGAAAGCGGCGGCGTTGGCTGCCCAGATGGACGGTTTCGCGTTGACCTGCCGCAGCGCTTCGATCCATGCGGCTTCGGGGATACGGTCAAAGGGATCGACGGTGCTGAGTACGCCCATCATCACTACGTTGGCCACGCGACCGCTCGAGTCACCGAGTTCCAGCGCCTTCCCGAGTACGTCCACCAGAATGGTTTTGTACCCCTTGAGGTTCTCGAAGATCTGTTCATCCGCGGGGTATTGCTCTTTCGGGAAGCCGATCGGGAGGATGGTGGTATCCGCCATCAAGACGGTGCCGCCCGGCCTGAGCTGCGCGAGGAAATCAGGCCGCAGTACTTCGCTCTTTTCCATCACGATCAGGCAGTCGGTGGTGCCGGGGAGGAATACCGGGCTATGCGCGTTGCCGCAGGCGAAGGTGCTGATCACCGGGCCGCCCATCTGCGCCATACCGTGGGTTTCTCCTTTAATAATATTCTTCTTATCATATCCTGCCAGGAAAGCCAACTGGGTAAGTACATGTCCAAAGAAAAGATTGCCCTGTCCGCCTACCCCGCGAATGGAGAGGGAGAGACGCTCAGGCAGCCGTGCCGCAGACAGATCGATCGGTTTGAAATTGGCATCTGGCTGCGGGAATTCGGGCATTGTCTTGAGCTTTAGTTCTTTCAGATCAACAGGATGCAGCACATGGGTTGGGCAGGATTGTACGCAGGCTGGAGTCATTCCGCCGCAGC
>CAYQTY010000056.1:0-14082 GCA_964420535.1 uncultured Leptolinea sp.
CATGGGAACGGCTGGCGCGGAGATCGCCGCCGCCCGGTTTGATCTTGACCGGCAATGCCGTCAACTGGAAGCCTGTTACACCGAACTGGCAGCCGAAGGAAGAAGGGGACATTGATATGCGTATAACCGTAGTGGAACAAAACGGCACGGGTGGGCTGGCGCATTACGCCTACCAGATGTGCACCGCCCTGGCGAATGAGGGGAATGATGTAACCCTTATCACGGCCAGGCTGTATGAACTGGAAAGCTTTCCGCACAATTTCAAGGTAGACCGCCGCCTCGACCTGTGGGACCTGTTCGACCGCCGGGTGGAAACCCTGCCGCGAAACGCCATCCACGCGGTGCTGCGAAAGATATTCTGGCAATCGCGCCGCGCATTCCGCGCGCTGAAACTGGTCAACGCGTGGATCGGGCTGACCCGCTTCCTCGAAAAAGACCGGCCGGATATCGTCCAGTTTGGCAAAATGAATTTTCCGTTCGAGGCATACTTTCTGGCCCACATGAAGCGCAGCGGCCTGGTGTTGACCGAAATCTGCCATGAGTTTGAACGCCGCGAAAGCAGCGGTTTTCTGGCCCGTTACATTGACAGCCTGTACCGCGGCATATTCACCAATTACACGGCCATCTTTTTCCACGCGAAACAGAACCGCGACCGCTTCCTCACGCTCTTCCCTGAGATTCCGCCGGAACGCGCGCACCTGATCCACCACGGCAATGAGGGGATGTTCCTTTCACTGGCTGCCAGCCAGGAGCCGGTTGACCTGCGTAAACGGTATCGGCTGCGGACGGATGAGCCGGTGATCCTGTTTTTTGGCCTGCTTGCTCCCAGTAAAGGCCTGCCGGTGTTGATCCGCGCGCTGGAAACTGTGTGCCGCGAGGACCGGGTCAAACTGCTTATCGCGGGGTACCCGGCGAAGAATATGGATCTGGGTGAACTATATGACCTGGTGGAAACCTGCGGCTTGAAGGATAAAGTGATCTTTGATGTGCGTTACATACCCATTGGCGAGGTGTCACCGCTGATGGATCTGGCTTCGATGGTTGTTTTTCCGTACCTGAGCAGCACGCAGAGCGGTTCTTTGCAGGTAGCGTATTCATTCGGCCGGCCTGTAATTGCCACACAGGTGGGCGGGTTGGCTGAAGCAGTGGAAGACGGCAACAACGGCTTTCTGGTGCCGGTGAATGACTCCGGCGCGCTGGCTGAAAAGATCACCCTGCTGCTGCGCGACCCGCAGATGGGCGCGCGAATGGGGCAATACAACAAAGCGCAGTCCGAAACCCGTTACAGTTGGAAATCGGTGGCCGAGACGATCACCCGGGTGTACCGTGATCTGAGCCACCAGGCCTGACGGAGTTCAGGAGATCTTGCGAATGCCGTTGACTTTGGCCACAAAGCGCGGGAAGGAATCGCCGTGGCTCAAGAAGACACGCCGGATGGTGTACGGGTCGGCGCGCAGCTGCCGGAAAAAATTCGAACCCGGCATCAGGGTGAAGGCCAGTTTGTAGCCGGCTTCACGAGCCGCGGCAATGACCTCAGGGTTGAAATCCGCCCGCCCGCCGTTGGGGTAGGCAAAGGTCTCCACCGGCTTGCCCAGTTCCTGCTCGATCAGCCGTTTGGATTCCAATAACTCATGTTTGGCCTGTTCCACGCGGATCAGCCAGCGGGCGCGCTCGCCCAGGGCCTGTTCCACCGGGATACGGGTCATGATCGGGTGAGTGAGGGTGTGAGAGCCGAACTCGATTCCGTTGGCAGCCATTTCACGCGCCTGGTCCCAGGTCATGAATACGTGGCTGAAATTGCTTTCGTCCATCTCCACGCCCAGGGCAGCCGGCAGTTGACCGGCATAGCGCTGCTTTTCTTCTTCCGGCACAGTTTTGAGGGTTTCAATCCAGCGCGTCATCTCTGCCTGCTTTTCTGTGTCGTCAGCCCAGCGGGTTTCGCCGGTCAACGGTAGTACAGCCGAGTTTTTTGTGGTGTGTGTGAACGCGTAGGCGGCCACATCCCAGAAGGAGGGTTTTGATTTACCCACAAAATCTGTGGTGATAAAGATCAGCGCGCCCATGCCATGCTTCTTCAGCAAGGGATACGCGAGCGCGTAGTTGTCGGCATACCCGTCATCAAAGGTGACCAATGCCGAGCGGGGCGGCAGGGAGGATGTTCCATGCGCGCAGGCGGCCACTTCTGCCGCGGTGACCACATTGAAGCTCTTTTTTACATACGCGAGCTGCCTGTCAAACATTTCAGGCGTGGCGCTGATATTCGGTTTGAATGTGTCGCAGCACGGGTCGTGAGGGTCGGTAACCCGGTGATAGTTCAGAACAGTCAGATTGTTGTAGTTGATGGATCGAAGAACATCAAAAACCCGGAATTGGCTGAGAATACCAAATGCTCCATCAATCAACTGCCTGCGGCGAAATCTTTTATACGTCACGGTACCTCAATCAATAATTAGAAAATAACAGAGCTACATTATAAGGGTGATTTGACAGTTGCTTATGGTTTGTCAAAAACAACCTGAACTCCGTTTGTCATGATGGAACTGCCTACAAGGAAGCCCTGGTATTTTTGCAGCATCAACGCGTCGGCGGCCAGTTTCAAACCGCCATTATCACTGCCCGAAAGTGACAGCATGCGATGTTCCGCGTTCCAGGTGGAATCGCCCAACCCCACCTTGCCTATGCTAACGCCGGGAAGCATGCGGTAGGTCACAGGGCTGTCATATGATTTGATCGCCGGGTCTGCTTCCAGATCACTGGATGACCCGCCGGCAGACATGTCAATTTCCGGGTCTTTGCCGGCAAAGACAACATCATAGTTCTCCGCGCCGGATAGGTCGCCATCCTGGAGGAAGAGGTGCAGCATAACCGGACCTTTTTCCACCTTCAGGATTTTGCTACTATTCCCCAGCCGGAAAGCGACGCGGGCGGCGGCCTCCCAGGCGGATGGTTCAGCGGGAGGGAGGATGAATGCGAGATTATTCATAGACGGATCGTACGCCAGTTCGGCGCCGTACTGCCCCAGCCCGGCAGAAAGGGAGATGTCTTCGTCACCTTCTTCCCCGGTGCCGTACGGAATATGGATCAGCGAATCGTTGTGGATGGTCATTTTCCACATATCCCGCCCCAGATTACCGTAGTTGTTGACATAATTGTCACACAGGTCGTCCGCATTCAGGTCGAGGCTGATCTGCAGGTGATTCTTGCCGGGGCGGATCTGTGAGGCCGGAATTTCTATCCGTTCGTTATTCTTAACCTGCGTTTCGCGTATCGGGAAAATATTACCGACCGGATTATCGTTCAGATACACATAGATCAACGAGTCCCGGAGGTTGATCCCTTCCGACGGGGTGAGTGAGAAGTTAATATATGAGCCTTTGCCCACCGGCTGTTTATCCGGAAAGATGAAGTAATAATCCAGGCTGAAAGAACCGATACCTGAGACCACGGCATCCTGGTAACCCATTTCTTTGAATGTTCTGTCATACGAAACCGCGGCTGGATCGGGTGTAGGGGTAGGAGTTGACGGCACGGCAGCTGGCAGCTTTTTGACCAAAGCCAGGCCGTAATATCCCGATTCGGTGACCACCTTCGTGCGCAACGATTGCCCCGCTTTGACCACGGCTTCGTCGGTTTCACCGCTGATAATCAGCGCCGCGCGCGCCGGGTTCCACGGCGAATTGTTGATCTGGATCACCCCGTCCGTTTTACCAATGGATTCAGAGAGGAAGCCTGTATACGGGTTCATCGGGGTGAGCAGCGTCAACTCACGCAAAACGGGCAGCGAAAGTGATTTGCCCACAAAGATCAGGTGGTCGTTCTTTTTTATAGAATCGGTCAGGTTCTTTTCTGTCACCAGACCCAGGTCCGCGGTGTCATCGGCCATCGATCCCAGTCCGGCGGCAACAGCCATGGCGGCCTGAAGTTCGCCGGCGGTCGGGTTATCCGGAAGCACCATGGTCGTATGGAAATTGGCGATGACGCTGTTCTCGTAGAAGAACGGCCTGGGCAGGGTGGTCAGCTTCGGGGCTGTAGGCTGCTGTAATGGCTGGATGTTGACAGTGGATTCGGGTTTAACATATACCGAGATGCCATTGTCATACGTGCAGGCAATATCATTTTTAAAGACAAATTCGATTTCATTGCTTCCATTTGCCAGGGGCGGCGCCACCCATAACGAGATGGGAATTTTCAACTCGTAATCACCGGAGGCTTTCAGTGGAATATACGCGAGCTGAGTGTAATTCATGTGAATAAACAGGTAGCTGTACCCGCCGGTGGAAACGGCTTTTGATTTTTCACTATCCGGCATTCTGACGGTGTACTTCAGGTTGATCGAACTGCCGGATCGGGGCTGCCATTCATCGGGCAGAAAAAAGGCAAAACCTGCCATCGAATAAGGGCCGTCAAATGTACGGCCGTCAAACCCCATTTCAGCGAAGGTGACGGAAACTGGCTCCACGTTCTCCACAACCGGTCCCGCGGCGCGCGCGGGCATCACTGAGAAAAGGCTCAGGGCAAAGCACGCGGTCAATAGGGCGGAAATAAGTCGGGAGGATGAATTCATCAGATTTCTCGGTTCAGGCTCGCCATACAGGATGGCGCCTTCCGGATAGGCTCAATCGCATTTTCATAAAGGGCCGCTTATTTCTTGATCAGATCTTCCTTCTTGATGGTCACATCCGCCGGTTTCTTCACCAGAATACGGATAATGAGAACAATAATTGCCAGAACCAGCACCGCTGATCCGCCAAAGAACGCGGGCAGCAGCCAGGAAGGCTGTCCTTTTACTTCCGGGATGACTCCCGCGGCATACGCGCCGGGCGTGGGGGTGACTGTCACCGCGTTGGGCACGCCGCCTGCCAGGCTTTCGCGGCTGGAACCCAGCATGGTGTTGGTGGTGAGTACCTGGGAGCCGGAGATGATGGCGTAGTTACCGCCGAGTTGCACCGACATGACGTCACTGCTCATGGCATTGGCGGCCATAGGGATGCCGGCCTGGGTGTTCCCGGTGACGGTGAGGATCAGATTGTCTTCATTCCAGGGCGACTTGATCAACTGGATATAGCCCACATTGACACCTTCAGGCAGGCTGTAATTCACCAGCATCACATCTTGTTGGGTCTGGTCTGTGGCCAGATCAAACGGGGCGGGAAGTTCTTTGTTGAACTTTGAGATAACGGGCAGGGTGCTGGCGCGACCGATCACGATCAGATTCTTCGTCTTGAGCATGTCATCTGAAACCGCGTCGGCGTATACCGTGGTGAGGTTGGAAAATGACGTAGCGGCCGACGCGCCCATGTAATACGCAATACCGGCGGCAGCTTCCACGGCAGACGGGTCATCCTTAGCCAGCACCAGCGCCACATTCTGGAAAGTGGGGTCGGCATAGAAGAACTCGGGGTAATCTTTCAGCGATTTTGCCAGCTTGATCTTGTTGTCGTTCTCAGTTGCCACAGGGATATGGATCAGAGACGTATTGCTGATGGTCAGCCAGGCGCTGGTGGTATCCACGGTGTAGCAACTGTAGTAGGGGACAAGGTTGGTGATAATTTCCAGCATATTTTCACCCGGCCGCAACAGGCTGGTGAGGATCTTGATGTGGGATGTGGACACCAGTTCGGTATCTTCCGCGAAACTCTCACTGCTGATCATTTCGTCATTCAGCGAGATGGAAATGGTGGTGCCGTCCATGTTCAACAGTTTGGAGTGGCTGGTGATCAGGTCAATATAGGCTTCGCTGGTGGCTGCCTGTTCGGGCGAAATGTTGAACTTAAGCAGGGTGTAGTTTTCACCCATCTGATTGAAGGTCAGGGTATCGTAGCCGAGATCGGCCAGAGTCTGATCTTGAACGTAGGGGAAGCCCCTTTTTTCCGGGTTGACTTCCGCGATCAACGAAACGTCCGGGCGGCCGCTGGTGATGATCCGGCCTGTGCTCACAGCCTGAGCGGCTTTCATTACACCCTTCACCGTATTCGCGCTGACCAGCATGGCCACCTTAGACGGATTCCAGGGTGAAAGGGCCATCAGGATGATGCCGTCATCTTTATTTTTTTCGCTCAAGGCAAAGTTACCGTCTTTGGTGGGGAGCGCCCATGCGATGGGGTGCAGCACCTTGAAGCTGGAGAGCGGGCCTACAAAGACCAGGTTGTTCGATTTCCGGTCGGTGTCCGTCACATCATTGGCCATTTTGACTGAAAGCACCAGTTTTCCCTCTGATTGCGAGCCCAGACCGGCGATCAGGTTCATGGCCGACTGAAGGTCATCAGCGGAAGGATTATCGGGCAGTACGACCATCACTTCACTGGCGAAAATGGAATTTGGCTGGTAGATTGGTTTCGGGAAATACGCCAGGTCAATTGCCGGGGATGTTTCCTGGTGTTCGAATGTCAGGTTCGATGCCGGGTTGAGCAGAACGGTAGTCTGAACGTCTCCGTAATTGCAGCTTATACTGGAATCCAGCAGCAGGCGGACTTCATGCTCTCCATTGGGATTGAGCGGTACCAGCGCCTCGGGGTCGTTGACGGGGATATCCAGGTTGTATTCCCCCACTTTATCAAGGAAGATGGTTTGAACGGTTTTATTGTTCATCATCACCAGCAGCGTGCCATGGATACGGTCCATTGAATAGGTGGACTTATCCGAACTGCTGACGGTCAACGCAAAACGCAGCGAAATTCTGCCGCCCGGCACCAGTTCCCAGTTGGGCGGAATACTGTAGCGGATTGATGTGGTGGAAAATGGGCCGACCAGTAATTTTTCCTGGTAACCCAGTTCTTTGAACGTGAACGTGTTCTTATCAGCCGAGGCCAGTGATGACCCGGCAGCCGTCGGAGTGGTGACGGGGGTTTTAATCAACGGGGAAGTTGTGGATGCTGGTGTTCCGGTCGCGGCCTGCGCGTACCCCGGCTGAAATCCTGTTCCCAGGGCCGCGATCAACAGGCTCAAACTCGTAAGGAAATAGAATACTTTTTTCATTGCGTACTTCCTTTCACAACAGCCATGCGAATTCCACTTCAAAAAATTTCGAAGACACAAAAAGATGAACTGTGATTATAAAATGAGAGCCGGTATTGCGGAGGAACTTTTTTTGGATCAGGCCGGTCGCCTTTATTTTCTCGGTTTTAATTCGGCAATCTCGTGATGATTGCCGTTCTTCCGCATGAACATTACACTGGCCCCGTTCATCACAGAAGCTTTCATCATCGCGTTTTCCGCGTATTCGATCAGCGTTTCTCCGTCTGCGTCGCCGGCTTTCTTTTCCGTAATGCCAATACACGGATCCGGGTGAAGCATGGTGTCGCTGATGCCATCAAGGCTCACAGGCCGCGCCAGCAGGGTCTGGATGCGTTTCATGGTATTTTCAGCCGCCACGCCCGGTGTTGAAGGCAGGAGGACGGAGAGCTGGGTTTTATCCCATTTCCCCACCACGTCGTTGCTGCGCAATTCTTCGATCAGGGTCTGGGCTTCCTGCCGTAAGACTTTATTGAAGATGGAAGGCGGCAGAACGTCTGCCACTTCTTCCAACCCGCGGAAGTTGATCAACCCCAGTGACAGAACCTCATCGGGTTTGTTGATCACCTGCTGATTGAGAAGGCGCTCAAAATGGTTCCGGGTGAATGCCGTGGTGACGGTATCGATGGACGAGCGGGTCCGCAGGGCGTCCAGCGAGTTTTGCAGCTGGTCTCTGAGCAGGGCCAGTCCCGCGCCAAGGATGATGCCGATGATCAGGGCAAAGCCGGCGTTTTGAACCGGTTTGGGCCTGATGGGATCGGTGGGAAGTGAGGGGGGAACCAGGATGGCAAAGTTGTACACCGGATACAGTTTGTTAATGTATTCCAGCGCCGACTCGCCGATGGCGGTGGCAATGGTGGTTATCTTTTGCGGGTCAGACCCGTCAACCGTCAACTCGAGAATATTGGTGTCCGGGATGACCACAGCGGAGATGGTGTAATCTTTGGCGAATTCTTCCGCGGGGATTTTTACGATTTCCGGATGAGAGTTGTATACGGTAGTGCTTACCAGCAGTTCTTTGTAGGTGTTAATAATGGAACGCCGGTCAAGGGTGTCCATACTGGAAGTGATATCATACGAGGTTTGATAAGCTCCGGCATTGGGGCTGACAACAAACCTGGATTTGGCTTCATAAACGGGTTTTGTTAGATAGGAGATCAGCAGAGATGTGTTAAGAGCAGCAAGTACCGTCATCGCGATGATCCACCACCCACGTTTTAAAATCTGTAGGTATAAGCGAATCTCCATTATTACTCCACTATTCACTTGTACATCAAAAAAGAAAAGAGCTTATGCAACAATTATACGCTAATCTTAACGCATTTCAAACAAAAATCAGGTAAATATTACTTTTGTATCATGTTAAAATCAGGACATAAATAACTTGTAAAAAATAATTCTGCATAAATATTTCTCTTCCCAGCGGCTAACATTTTTTTTAGTTTTGATGAAATAGAGAAAGGATTTGACCGGCGTTTTGACGAAGGTCAAAAAACTCCAGAACCCGTTGACGGCCGGCATCCGCCATGCGCCGCGCAGAATCGGGATCGTTGTACAGGGCTTCAAGGGCATCAGCCATCGATTCCGGGTCGGCAGGCCTGGCCAGCAGACCGGTTTGGCCGGGGGTGATCAGTTCAAATATTCCGGCACGGAAGGTGACCTGGCGTGAAAGGTCCAGCGCGGTTTCGGCCGCGCGGGGTGTATCGCGATAGATTTCGGATAGGCCGTCAATTAACAATCCGGCTTCTTCCGGGCGGATCGAGGCGGACGCGCCCGGCCCCGCGGTGAGGCCGGCATACGCCGTGGCTACCACCGGTAGGGCGCAGCACAGGGCTTCCATCACCGCCACCGGTAAGCCTTCGGCCAGGCTGGGCTGCGCATAACAATTGGCCAGCGGCAGCATGCGGCTAACCTGTTCTTCGTCTTTTGAACCGGCCAGGGTGACCTGAGCGGTGAGAGAGTAGGTTTCCACCCGGCGGCGCACGTCGGGCATTTCGGGGCCGTCTCCCACGATGGTGCAGTGGAAGGGGATACCGCGTTCACGCAGAATGCGGCAGGCTTCCACCAGGAAACGCTGACCTTTGATGGGCTTCAGGCTGCCCACGCTGATGATCTTGAGGGGGTCGCCCTTGCGCATAGGCGATTCAACAGGCCGGTATTTTGACGGATCAATCCCGCAATGGATCACCCGGATCTTTGAGCGCAGGGATTCATCGCCTGCTACGCTGATCAGGAATTCACGGTTGAATTCAGAAATGGCTACAATAAATTCGGCCCCGCGCGTTTTCGTTTTGAGCATGCTGGTGCGGGCGTAGATGTCGTGCGCATGTACTGTCACACTGTAGGGCAGGCCGGTGAGTTCATGGATCACCCAGGCGGCCAGCGCGGGATGAGAGGCATAGTGCGCGTGGATACGGTCAACCCCTTCGGCCTGCATTTGCCGCGCGAAGTGCACAATCTTGGGGAAGAGCAGCAAACCGCGCACGAGAAAATTAAGGTTGGTCAGGTTTTCACCGATGATCTGAAATATGAGCCGCAAGTAGGTGAGCGGTTTCTGTAGAAAGACTGCCAGATTTGAGGCGAGTATCCGCCCCGATAGGTACGGTTCGGCGTGGGCTTTGGGTATCCAGGCGGCGGCTTCGGGGTGAACTACAGGGTCATGCTGGAAGATCAGCGGATAGAGCAGAACATCCTCTCCGCGGGCCGCAATTTCCGTCATCTCGCGCATGATGAAGGTTTCCGGCAGATGCGGAAACCGCGACATGATATACGCGATCTTCAGACCCATTAATATGAACCCTTGCCCAGAATGACTACCAGACCGGTGCGAGTGATAATAAAATAATCCAGCCAGATGGACCAGTTGCGCACGTAGTATTCGTCAAGATGCACGCGCGACACGTATGAGGTGTCACTGCGGCCGGAGATCTGCCAGAGGCCGGTCATACCGGGCAGCACTTCGCAATACATGGGATACAACTTGCCGTAGAATTGCACCTCATCCTGCACGATCGGGCGCGGTCCCACCAGGCTCATTTCACCTTTGACTACATTGATCAACTGCGGGAATTCGTCGAGGCTGAACTTGCGCAAGAAGCGGCCCACGCGGGTGATGCGCGGATCTTTTTTCAGTTTATGAGTGGCGTCCCACTCTGCTTTCAGGTCAGGGTTGGCATCAAGGTACGATTTCAGCTTTTCGTCGGCGTCGGCGTGCATGGTGCGGAATTTCCACATTTTGAAATACCGGTTCTTCTGCCCCAGACGTTTCTGATGGTAAAAGACCTTGCCGGGCGAATCGATGACAATCAGCAGCGCGATGACCAGGAATAACGGAATAATAAACGGTAAGGCAATAAAAATAAGCGTAAGGTCGATCAGGCGTTTGACGGCCCGCTGCCAGGCACTGAGCAGATTCTGACCGATCTCCAGGCCGAGCATTTCGCCGATCTCGTACGGGCGGATCCACAGACTGCTGATATAGCGCGAGTTGGTGATCACGATCAGGTGGCGGAACTGGAGCACGCGTTCCTCCACGATCATGTCCATAAACTCGTCGTTGATCTCGTTGGTCACCAGGATGGCGGTTTGAATTCCCTTGAATATTTCGATCATCTCGGGGTGTTCGAGAATGTCCGCCGAGCGGATGACAGGCACCCGGGGAGGTATGCCGCGGTCCTGCGTGCGGCGGTCAACCACCACCACCGGATACAGTCCGGATTTGGGGTTATCCACCAGGTATTCGGCGATCTCATACCCGCTGGGGCCATACCCGATGACCACCACGGGCTCACCGAACAAGCCGGAGCGCACAAACATGACGCGGGTAAACTCGCGACCCAGAGGAACGATCATAATGGCCAGCACCCACCCCAGGCCGTACGAAAGGCGGGAGTAGTTATCGGCATCACGCAGGAAGAAGGATAGGGCGGCCAGCGCGAGGAAGACCACGCTCGTGGCGATGGTCAAACGCTGAAGTTCCTGCACGGGTGACATACCATTGGCATACAGGCCGGTGACCTGAAAGATCAACGCGGCGATCACCAGATACGGCACCAGGTCAAGATACGCGGATGGAATTTCTTCGCCCTGCACCAGAAAGCGCACATATACCGCCGCGCTGAGAGAAATCGCCAGGCATAGTAGGTCTGAGAGCGCAAGGAATAATTCCTTCAATAACCGGGAGTTATCGTTCAGGAATCCCTGTTTGATTTCGGGATAGGAGGACCGGTATTGATTCTTTATCGTTGGTTTACTCATGGGGCGAATACCTCAGGAACAGGATTGCATGTGATGTAATTGCAGGGATATTAAAATTCCGGAAGCTAATTCCCGGCCGGTTGACCCGCGTGGGTGATCAATACACCTCTGGTAACCTGTACTATAAACCCGGCAGGATGGCAAAGGAATAAAGGGCGAATAAATACCGGCCGGCGATCTCCTTTAAGTAGTGCGTAGGGTGCAGATACATAATCTTACACCATGCGGGGAATGTCTGCTGAACCTTCCACGGCTTACCGGAAGCGGGTTTTCTATCAGACTGATTCACTCAAAAGCGAGTGCAGGTCAGTTTCACGGCCGGTGAGGACCGTGCCGTTCTGCCCGCGTGACAGGATCAGAAAGGTGTAACTGGTTAGAAACGGATTCGGGTGTTTGAGCAGAAGGCTGATCTCACGTTCGTGAATACGCTGCACCGGGCCGTACTCTTCGTAATAGCCGTGGCCAAAAAAACCGATGTACTGTTGGATCTGATAGCCGATCCTTTGCAGCCGCCGGATGTTCCCCTCAGTGGGGCCGAAACACCAGTCATAATATGCCCGGAACTTGGCCTTGCGGTACTTGTCACGCGGGGCAATGATATCCAGCGCGGCGCGTGAAACCCACTCCGGTGTCAGCCAGTTGACCACAAACGGAAATGTGTATAACGTGGGAAAGACATGAAAGGCAATCCCCGTTTCTGAGAGCATGCGGAACACGTTGGTATGGAACTTTTGCGCCGATTGGATGTGCTCGCCCACCATCTGGCTGAAGATCAGATCATAGCTGCAGGGGTAGGTGAGATTCTCATCGGTGATGTCGCCGCAAATTTTTTGATACCCTTCCGGCGCTTTGTCCAGCTCTTCCTGGCAGATATCCAGAACAGAGTATTCCAGTTTGTGCTGACGGATGAAATCCAGGCTCAACGCCGGATTGGCGCCGCCGCCTATTTCACAAATTGACCGCACACCGGGCAACCGCGCCAGAAATTCGAGCGTGGGAAGAAAGCCTTTTTCAGAAACCGCCAGCGGGTAGTAGGAAATCTGCATATGAGTTCCCCGGATCCCATGGAACGAAAAGGAGTGGTACCGAAAGGCACTACGGACATTATACAGGAGATATCGGCAGCATATAGCGCCCGGTTGCCGTCAGCGTGTGTTTTCCGGTTATATAATGGACGTATTCATTGTTAATTATCGGGAGTGAATCCATGTTTGATCTGATCGCGTTTGATGCCGATGACACCCTGTGGGAAAACGAAGCTTTTTATGTGGAAGGAAGGGAAACCTACCACCGCATCCTGGAACCATACGCGCCTCCCGCCGACCTTGATGAACGGTTGGATGTGGTGGAAAACCGTAATATCCCGTATTTTGGTTACGGGGTGAGCAGCTTTGTGTATTCGTTGATGGAAAACGCCATCGATGTGACCGGCGGGCGCAT
This sequence comes from uncultured Leptolinea sp., assembly GCA_964420535.1. Taxonomy (GTDB): domain Bacteria; phylum Chloroflexota; class Anaerolineae; order Anaerolineales; family Anaerolineaceae; genus Leptolinea. The sequence goes on from CAYQTY010000056.1 coordinate 12,709, forward strand.
CAGCGCGGGGGATATTAAAAAGATCATGGAAATCGCGCGCGCGATGATTGACCATAGTATTGACCTTCTGGATCACGCGGAGCCCGCCTTGCGCCGGCTTTCGGCGAAGTACCCGCTGACAATGATCACCAAGGGTGACCTGCTGCACCAGCGCTTGAAACTCGAGAAATCGGGTTTGCAGGCGTATTTCAAATCGGTGGAAGTGGTGGCGGATAAAACCCCTGAGGTATATGCCGATATTCTGGAACGCCACCATGTGGAACCCGGGCGATTTCTGATGATCGGCAATTCCATGCGGTCTGATATTTTGCCAGTGCTGGAACTGGGTGGTCACGCCGCGTATGTGCCCAGCCGGCTGCAATGGGCGCACGAGCACCGCGAGTTGCCGCCCGAATTGGCCGCGAATTTTGTGGAAATGGAACACCTGGGGCAGGTGGCGGATTGGATTGAGGGTATCCGAAAATAAGTTGGATGACAGGAATTACAACTCTGAGGGTTCAACAATTATCCAATGGGTTTCCATTACTGGCAGCGACAAGTCCCATCCATTATTCCAAATGAATTTGCCCGGACCGAAAACGGGAACCTCCCTTCACCTGACATCCGGCGTTCCCCCGTACCGGGGGAAGGTGACTTTTACTTCCTTTACGCCGCAAATCCACGGAATCCAACCCGGGTAAAATTACTATATGGACGAAAAACTGCAAACCAACCGTGACCTCTGGGAAGAATGGACGGACATCAACGCCCGGTCAAAAATGTATAATCTTGACGGCTTCAAACGGGGCGAAAACAAACTCGATCACCTGATCCGCTCTGAAGTTGGCGATGTGGCCGGTAAATCGTTGCTGCACTTGCAATGCCATTTCGGCATGGATACCCTTTCATGGGGACGACTGGGCGCGGATGTGACCGGCGCAGACTTCTCACCAAAAGCCATCGCGCTGGCTGAAAACCTGGCCAAAGAACTGGCCATCCCCGCGCGGTTCGTTTGCTGCGATATCTACGACCTGCCCTCCCACCTGAAAGGGCAGTTTGACCTCGTATTCGCCTCCTACGGTGTTCTCACCTGGCTGCCGGATTTTCCACGCTGGATGAAGATCGCCGCCGGCTTCCTGAAACCCGGGGGCATGTTCTACCTGGCGGATGGGCACCCGAATTCATGGATCTTTGACGAGTATTCCGACGACTGGGTGATGAAGTACCCCTACTTCCAGAAGGAACCCATGGTATGCGAAGATAACGGCAGTTATGCCGACCGCAGCCCGGAGAATAAGACCATGCCCAGCTACCAGTGGCAGCACACCCTGGGTGAGATCGTCACCGCGATCTGTGACAATGGCCTGCGCCTGGAGTTTTTGCACGAGTTCGGGT
>CAYQTY010000057.1:0-7020 GCA_964420535.1 uncultured Leptolinea sp.
GATTACCGGCCTATGGCATGGGATTGATCGCGACAGGAACAACCTTCCCCTGCCCCTCCCTCTTAGGGAGGGCAAAAACGTGCCGCTCCCACCCCTTCATCTCACGGAGCGCAAATAAACCCATGCACGGCTGGTTCCTTGACCTCTACGTTGACGAAGATGACGGCCTGATCGTGTGGGTGATTATGGACAGCGGAGAGCGCCTGCGGCTGCGGTATCCCTTCCCGCTCACCTTCTACGCGCACGGCACCCGGAAACAATTGCACGAACTGGGGCTGTGGCTCAAGAAAGAAGCACCTGAGGCAAAATTATCGCGCGCCGAACGGCGCGACCTGTTCGTCACCGAACCGCTCAGCCTGCTGGCCATCGAAGTACAGAACCCCGCCCACCAGCCGCGCCTGTTCCACAATGCTTCCCAGGTCTTCCCCGAACTCACCTACTACGATGCCGACGTGGAGATCGGTCTGCGCTTTGCCGCCCGGACCGGCGCCTTCCCCACCGCCTACTGCGCCATAGAATATGAAGGCGACACGCTCCTCAGCCTGCGCGCGCTGGACCTGCCCTGGGACCTTGACCCCCAACCCTGTCCGCTGCGCGTGATGGAACTGGAACCCGATAGCGACCCCAACCATTCCGCGCCCACCGGCATCAACGTGGCGTTTGACCGGCACGTCTACCACATGCCGCTGGAGCCGGGCCGCGCGCTGCTCATCAACCTCAATGCTTTACTGCAAAAGTTTGACCCCGACCTGCTGCTTACGTCATGGGGCGATACCTGGCTGCTGCCCCGTTTGCTGGAGCTTTCTGAAAAACTGGGGATGCCGCTGCCGCTCAACCGCGAGGCCGGTCCCGATGTGCTCCGCAAGGCTTCACGCACGTATTTCTCCTACGGGATGATCATCTACCGCGGCGAACAGGTTCATCTATACGGCCGGATTCACATTGACCGCTCCAACGCCATGCTGTACGGTGACTACGGGTTGGAAGGCGTACTCGAGGTGGGGCGCGTCACCGGGCTGCCGCTACAAACCGCCGCGCGCGTCTCCCCCGGCACCGGCATCTCATCCATGCAGATCCTCACCGCCCTGCGCACCAATGTGCTTGTCCCCTGGCACAAGCAGCAGGCGGAACGCGAAAAGACCGGGTTGGATCTGCTGAACTTCGATCAGGGCGGGCTGGTCTACCAGCCGCTCATCGGACTGCACCGCGACGTGGGCGAGATAGACTTCGTCTCCATGTACCCCAGCATCATGGTGCGCTGTAACATCTCGCCCGAATGCACCCCCAACGGGTTGAACGACACGCCCAATAACGAGCCGGGGCTGATCCCGCAAACACTGGCGCCGCTGCTCAAAAAACGCATCGCCATCAAGCACCGCCTGGTGGAAACCCCGCCGTGGGACCCGCGCGTGAAACGAGACAAAGCCTGCTCGCTGGCGCACAAGTGGCTGCTGGTCACCTGCTTCGGCTACCTGGGCTACAAGAACGCGCGCTTCGGGCGCATTGAGTCACACGAGGCCGTCACTTCCAACGGGCGCGAGGCGCTGCTGCGCGCCAAGGAAGCCGCCGAAGATGCCGGCTTCAACATCCTGCAAATGTACGTTGACGGGCTGTGGGTACAGAAACCCGGCGCCACCAGCCCGCGCGATTATGACGATGTGCTCAACGAGATATCACAGCGCACCGGCCTCTCCATCGCGCTGGATGGCATCTACCGCTGGGTGGCGTTTCTGCCGGCGCGGCGTGACAAGCGCATGCCAGTGCCCAACCGCTACTTCGGCGTGTTCCAGGACGGCAGCATTAAGATCCGCGGCATCGAAGCCCGCCGCCACGATACCCCGCGCTTCATCTCAGATACCCAGATGGAAGTGCTCGAATGGCTGGCTCAGGCCCCCAGTGTTGACGAACTGCCGCAGTACATGCCCGGCGCCATCGAACTGCTGCGCCGCCGGCTGCATGCCCTGCGCGGCGGGCGCGTTCCGTTGGACCAGTTGGTGCTGGGCCAGCGCCTCAGCCGCGAACTGGACCTGTACGTCACCCCGTCACCGGCCGCCCGCGCCGCGCTGCAGTTGCGCCAAATCGGCAAGAACCTCGGCCCGGGGCAGAAGGTGCGCTACCTGCTGGTGCGCAGCGCGGATGGCGTCCACGCGTGGGACCTGCCCCATAAGCCGGATCCGCGCCTGATCGACCATGCCGCCTACCGGGTGTTATACCTGCGCGCCGTGCGTACCATCCTGCAGCCCTTCGGCATCCAGCCCGAAGACGTAGCCGATATTCTCGATAGAGCCGCCACCCAGCCCGAGCTTGACCTGCGGGTGCATGTGGAAACACACATACCCCACACCATGCAAAGGGAACCGGCCGGAGGAACCGTCTTTGACCGCCGGCAGAAGCAATCCAGCTACTCCTTCCATTAATAACAGGCATTGCCTGAAATCATTGAACCGTGAAAGGGAAAATTCATGAACACCATACTTATTTCCATCGCTATCGGTATCGCCGCGGGGTTACTCGACATATTTCCCATGGTCCTGCAAAAGCAGGAGAAGAGTGCCGTCATCTCCGCGTTCCTCCAGTATTTTTTTGTAGCGATCATTATTGTTAATATCAATTTGTTCGGCCTCCCCTGGTGGCTTCAGGGCGGGCTGATCGCGCTGGCGTTGGCGCTGCCGGTAGCCATCATTGTGGCGGAAAAAGATAAAAAGGCTGCGCCCATCATCTGCGGAACAGCCGTAGTGCTGGGTACTCTGGTCAGCCTGGCGGGCAATATTTTGCTGTAGGTATTTCCAAAGGGAATATGTAAAAACAGGTGGGGGGATAGACCAATCTGATCAACATCGCCCATCGCAAGGCAAGCCCCGGCCTTTGTGGAAATCAATCCGCAAAGACCGGAGATAACCATCCTCATTTCAACGCCCCGGAAATCAGGTTTTTGTGATCGCCGTGATGATCGGCAAAAATATGATCCCATAGAATTCCGGATCATTCGGGCTGATTACTGATTAAAGAATTTTGATAACCTGTTCCACCTTCATGTCGGATAAAATAACAGAGAACTTTTTTCATTACTTTTATAAACTTCTAAAAAAAGTGACTAATGTCATACGCTAATATGACATTAACGCCTATTGACTTTCGTTTAATATGCGCTATTATATTGATAATTAGTTTGGATGTCATACAAACTAATTATCAGCTCCAACACAGTATCCATATTATATTTCCGGCAATTAAATACACTCCCGCTTTGGTGAAATGCACCCTTACATTTCGTTTCGCAGCAATTCCAGCTTCTCGCCGAATGTCTGGATTTTTTAGCCTGTAAGGGACAATCCTGTTTGCATTGTGAACATGCGTTTCAAGCCAGAACGGGAGATATTTGCCAGAAATCATTTTGGAAGGAGGAGAAGAAGAGAAAAGCTTTAGTCCGTAGCATTCGCAATTGCATTGAAAAGATCTTTCTAACTTCTTGAAAGGGCAAAAAAAAGAAATGTCCAAGTCATATCGCTCCATTTTTGTTGTTTTGTCGTTGCTTGTCATCGTCAGCATGATGGCCGCCTGTACTCCCGCCACCCCCACCGCTGCTCCCGCTGCCGTTGAACCTGCCGCTGCCGAACCCACTAAAGCCGAAGCCGCTGCTCCTGCCGCCGCTGAAGGCAAAGTAAAAATCGGTCTTTCCTTCTCAGATTTCGCTACCGAACGCTGGAAGAACGAAGACGCCCTGCTCCACAAACTGCTGGAAGCCAAGGGTTACGAAGTTATCACCTCCGAAGCCAACCACGATACCAAACTGCAGAACGACCAGATCGACAACATGGTCTCCCAGGGTATCAAAGGTTTGATCGTAGTTGCTGAAGACGGCGACTCCGCCGCCACCGCTGTTGACAATGCCGCCAAAGCCGGTGTCAAAGTCCTCGCGTACGACCGCCTGGTCAAATCCCCCAGCATCGCTGCCTACCTGTCCTTCAACAACATCGCTGTTGGTAACGGCCAGGCCGAAGGTGTCTTGAAAGCCCTCGATATCGAAGGCGGCAAGTGGACCAAAGAAAATCCTGCCAAAGTCGTTCTCCTCGGCGGTTCCCCCACCGATAACAACGCCATCCTGTTCCGCAAAGGCCAGACCGACGTCCTGCAGAAATACATTGACTCCGGTGTTGTCACCATCGTTGCCGACCAGTGGGTTGACAACTGGGATGCCGCCAAAGCCAACTCCCTGATGGAAAACATCATCACCGCCCAGGAAGGCAAGATCGACGCTGTTGTTGCCTCCAATGACGGAACCGCCCTCGGCGCCCTCCAGGCTCTCAAAGGCCAGAAACTCTCTGTTCCGATCTCCGGACAGGATGCCACCGCTGATGGTTGTAACTCCATCGTCAAAGGCGAACTGACTGTCTCCATCTACAAAGACATCCGCAAACTGTCTCCTATGGCTGCTGATGCCATCGATGCCCTGCTGAACGGCAAAGACATCGAAGGTCTGAAGAACTACACCATGGCCGAACTGACCAACGTTGCCGACGCCAAGGGCGAAGTTCCTTGTATCTTCCTCCCCGTCGTCCAGATCACCAAAGACAATGTCTTCGAAGAAATCGTGAAGAGCGAATTCCAGTCTTACGATGATGTCTATCGCGATGTTCCCGAAGCTGATCGTCCCTCTAAAGACGGCGCTGCTCCTGCCGCTGCCGCTCCTGCCGCTTCCGGTGAAAAAATCAAGATCGGTCTTTCCTTCTCAGATTTCGCTACCGAACGCTGGAAGAACGAAGACGCCCTGCTCCACAAACTGCTGGAAGCCAAGGGTTACGAAGTTATCACCTCCGAAGCCAACCACGATACCAAACTGCAGAACGACCAGATCGACAACATGGTCTCCCAGGGTATCAAAGGTTTGATCGTAGTTGCTGAAGACGGCGACTCCGCCGCCACCGCTGTTGACAATGCCGCCAAAGCCGGTGTCAAAGTCCTCGCGTACGACCGCCTGGTCAAATCCCCCAGCATCGCTGCCTACCTGTCCTTCAACAACATCGCTGTTGGTAACGGCCAGGCCGAAGGTGTCTTGAAAGCCCTCGATATCGAAGGCGGCAAGTGGACCAAAGAAAATCCTGCCAAAGTCGTTCTCCTCGGCGGTTCCCCCACCGATAACAACGCCATCCTGTTCCGCAAAGGCCAGACCGACGTCCTGCAGAAATACATTGACTCCGGTGTTGTCACCATCGTTGCCGACCAGTGGGTTGACAACTGGGATGCCGCCAAAGCCAACTCCCTGATGGAAAACATCATCACCGCCCAGGAAGGCAAGATCGACGCTGTTGTTGCCTCCAATGACGGAACCGCCCTCGGCGCCCTCCAGGCTCTCAAAGGCCAGAAACTCTCTGTTCCGATCTCCGGACAGGATGCCACCGCTGATGGTTGTAACTCCATCGTCAAAGGCGAACTGACTGTCTCCATCTACAAAGACATCCGCAAACTGTCTCCTATGGCTGCTGATGCCATCGATGCCCTGCTGAACGGCAAAGACATCGAAGGTCTGAAGAACTACACCATGGCCGAACTGACCAACGTTGCCGACGCCAAGGGCGAAGTTCCTTGTATCTTCCTCCCCGTCGTCCAGATCACCAAAGACAATGTCCACGAAGAAATCGTGAAGAGCGAATTCCAGTCTTACGATGATGTCTATCGCGACATCCCCGAAGCTGATCGCCCGGCTAAATAGTACGCTTTTTCCTTCATTTCAGTCGGCTCCCCGGGTTTCGGGGAGCCGACGAATAAACACAGAAGTATCAACAACGTAGAAACGCAATTTTGTTTTAGAGGAGCAGGCTGTGAGTGAAGAAATTATCCTCGACGTTCAAAATGTAACTAAGCAATTCCCCGGGATCACCGCCCTGAGTAACGTGAATATCGCGTTCAAACGGGGCGAAATCCACGGCCTTTGCGGCGAGAATGGCGCGGGAAAATCCACATTAATGAAAATCCTCGCCGGTGTGTATCCGTTCGGTACATATGAAGGTGTGGTGCTTTACGAAGGCCAGGAATTAAAACTGACCAGTAACTCCATCAAAGAAGCACGTAAAGAAGGTATTGCCATCGTATTCCAGGAGCTTACGCTTGTTCCTGATATGACGGTTGGAGAGAATATTTTCCTAGGTAAAGAAATCACAGAAAACGGCGTGATCAACTGGGATAAAACCTACGCGGAATGCCGGAAAATTCTTGAACACTACAAACTGGATGTCAATCCGCACGATGTTATCAAACATCTGGGTGTTGGCAAAATGCAGATGGTTGAAATCGCCAAAGCTCTGTCTGAAAATGCGAAAGTGCTTATTCTTGACGAACCCACCAGTGCGTTGACCGAAGCTGAAATTGACAAGTTGATGGAAATCCTCGAATCGCTGCAGGAGAAGGGGATCACTTGTATTTATATCTCCCATAAACTGGAAGAATTTTTCCGGATCACCGATTCGATCACCATTTTGCGTGATGGGAAACATGTTGTTACGGCACCCACCAAAGAGCTAAGCCTGGAAAAACTGGTCAGCTACATGGTAGGCCGGGAAATGAAAGAACGCTTCCCGCACAGCACCCGCAAACCCAACGGTGTTCTGTTTGAAGTCAAAGACCTGCATGCCGTCGATCCGGAAGAACCATCCCGCGAGATATTGAAAGGCGTAAATTTCGAGCTCAGGAAAGGCGAGATCCTCGGAATCGCTGGACTGATGGGTTCCGGTCGGACCGAACTCGTCACCACGATATTTGGCGAGATGGGAAGAATCACCAAAGGGGAGATGATCCTCGACGGTAAAGTGATCAAGATCGCGAGCGCCAAAGACGCTATGGAAAAAGGAATCAGCCTGGTTCCAGAAGACCGGAAAAAACAGGGGCTGGTTCTTATGCAGACCATTCTGAACAACCTTTCCCTCCCCAACCTGTACACCTTCTCAAAACCCTGGCGGATCAACAAAAACCAGGAAATGAAATCCAGCCTCCAGCAGGTGAAAAACCTGGCCATTAAGATCAGTA
>CAYQTY010000057.1:7093-8374 GCA_964420535.1 uncultured Leptolinea sp.
GGATGTGGGCGCCAAATACGAGAACTACAAATTGATGAATGAACTGGCGGAAAAAGGTGTTTCCATCATCATGATCTCCTCCGAGCTCGAAGAAGTTCTCGGTATGAGTGACCGGGTTTTGGTAATGCATGAAGGCAGTTCCAATGGTACGTTGAACATCGCTGAGGCAACTCAGGAAAAGATCATGGCGCTTGCCACCGGCATCGCTTAAATGAAACAAAATCTCCATTCATAAGGTGTCGATATGGAATCAACTCTCGCATCAAGCAAAGGTAACACAAACGCAGTCGGCAAGTGGTTCCGCCGTAACCTGCAAACATCCATGATCATTATTATGATGATTGTGATCTGGATTTTCTTCTCCATCCTCACAAAAGGCGCGTTCATTAAAGCGCAAAACGTTTCCAACCTGTTCCGCCAGATGACGGTAACGTCCATCCTCGCGGTTGGTATGGTTCTGGTGATCGTCACCGGCGGTATCGACCTCGCTGTCGGTAAATTCGCCGGTTTCGTATCAGTTATCGTGGCGTACCTTCAGGCCTTCGTCTGGTACAAACTGATCCCCGATCAGCCTTTCCTGGCAGCTACATTATCCGTTATCGCCGGTCTGGCTGTTGGTATTCTGGTTGGTATGCTCGAAGGGTATATCGTTTCGTACCTTGGCGTACCCGCCTTCATTACAACTCTGGGTTTCCAGTGGATCTGGAATGGCGCCATTCTCCTGGTAACAGGTGGTAGGACTATTCCTGCCAACCAACCGTATTTCTCCTACATCGCGCAGGGATATTTGCCTCCCTGGTTAGGGTGGGCTGTTGCAGCACTGACCGTTGTGGGAATTTTCTTCACAATGTTCAATGCCCGTGCCCAGAAACGCCGCTATGGATTTACCACAAGTAAATTGAGCCTTGATCTGGCCAAATCCATCGCGCTTTCACTGGTCATTGTCATTTACGTCTTCATGGTCAACCGGTACAACGGCGTTCAGGTCCCGGTTTTGATCATGGTTGTTGTGGCGTTCATCATGGCCTACCTCGGAACCAACACTCCGTTTGGCCGCCACGCTTACGCACTCGGTGGCAACATGGAAGCAGCCCGCCTTTCCGGTATCAACATTAAAAAGAACGTCTTCCTCATCTTCGTTCTTATGGGTCTGCTCTGCGGTGTGGCCGGTATCATTCTGGCTTCTTACGTGGGTTACGGTACGATCTCAGCCGGCGGCGGTTATGAATTGGATGCCATCGCCAGCGCGTTACAGTCAGGTGATCTGAGCCTGACCGGCCA
>CAYQTY010000057.1:8384-9438 GCA_964420535.1 uncultured Leptolinea sp.
TACCCCGGCCTGGCAGTACATGGTTAAAGGCGCGATCCTTGTGGGTGCCGTCTACATTGACGTCTACTTTAAGAAGAACCGGTAATTCAAACTACCCTTCCAAGCTGAGTTTTTCATGGTAACAACCGCTGATCAAAACCTGGTTCGCAAATTCAATACGGCTGTCGTGCTGAACACCATCCGCCACCACGCGCCCCTTTCACGCGCCGAAGTGGCAAAGCATACCGGTCTCAACCGCTCCACTGTGTCGCAGATTATCAACACGCTGTTGGACCGGAAGCTGGTACAAGAGACCATCCTTCAGTCAGACAGAGTCGGCCGCCCTGGGTTGCTTCTTGAGCTTAACCCGGCCGGCGGGTTTGCCATCGGGTTGGAAATCGGTGTGAACTACATCACTCTTGTAATGACCGATTTTCTCGCCAATGTTTTATGGCGTGAAAGACGGAAGCTCGAAGCCAATATAAACATCGACCAGATCCTGGAAACTGCCTACAAAATGACAGAAACCTCGATCAAAAAAGGTTACGCGCTCAACCTCACGCCATTAGGTATCGGATTGGGAGTTCCAGGACTGGTCGACCTTCAACATGGGGAATTGAAATTTGCTCCAAATCTGGGTTGGACCAATATACCGATCTCATCCCTCTTTTCCAAGCATTTCAACCTTCCCATCTTTGTTGACAACGAAGCGAAAGCCGCCGCGCTGGGCGAATACTATTTCGGTGCCGCCCGCGGAGAGCAGAATTTCATATTTCTTACCGGCGGTGTTGGGCTAGGTGCCGGTATTATGATTGATGGGCAGATCTTCCGCGGCAGCCACGGTTTCGCCGCAGAAGTCGGTCACATGATCATGGATCCGAATGGAGAGCAATGCGGCTGCGGGAAGTTCGGATGCTGGGAAACCCAGGTTAGCCCACGCGCGGTCATTCGCCGTTTTCGCGAATCGGTGCGCCAGGGTCTTACCAGTATGGTCATGCAGTCGGCAGACAACGACGTGGATAACATCATGTTTGAAACCATCGCCAATGCCGCCCGGCAGGGTGACCATGCCTCC
>CAYQTY010000057.1:9448-13955 GCA_964420535.1 uncultured Leptolinea sp.
CGCCATCCAGGAAGTTGGTGAACATCTGGGTTTCGGGATTGCCAATCTTGTAAACGTTTTCAATCCTGATCTGGTGATCCTTGGCGGTGAATTAAACTACGCGGGCGACCTGTTATTACCGGTTGTACGCAACATAGTGAATAACAATGCATTAGAGCTGGAATGCCAGAATCTGATCATTGCCGCATCTGCACACGGACAGGACGCCTGCGTTATGGGTGCCATTGCCCTGGTGCTGGATGATATTCTCCACGAACCAAATTTTAATTAATAGAGAGGATTACCATGTCATTCGATTTAACCCCCAAACCGGAACATAAATTTACCTTCGGCCTATGGACCGTTGGCAGCACAGGCACTGACCAGTTCGCCACAACCTTCCCCATTCGCGCGGGAAAATCACCGGCTGACCTCGTCCGCCTGCTGGGTGAAGTTGGCGCGTACGGTGTCAACTTCCACGATAACGACCTGATCCCCATTGATGCCACCCCCGCCGAAGCGGAAGCCATCAAGAAAGATTTCAAAGCTGCGTTGAAAGAAACCGGCGTCGTCGTACCCATGGCCACAACCAACCTCTTCAGCGCTCAAATTTTCAAAGACGGCGCCTTTACCTCCAATGATGCCAAAGTGCGCGCGTTCGCGCTGCAGAAAGCCATGCGCGGCATGGACCTCGGCGCTGAATTTGGCGCCAAAGTATATGTCTTCTGGGGCGGCCGCGAAGGCGCCGAGACCGATGTTGCCAAGAACCCGTTGGAAGGCCTCAAACACTTCCGCGAAGCTCTGAACTTCCTGTGCGAATACAACAACAGCCAGGGATATGGTTACAAATTCGCCCTCGAAGCCAAACCCAATGAACCCCGCGGTGACATCTACCTGCCCACCACCGGCGCCATGCTCGGTTTCATCGAAACCCTTGATCATCCTGAAATGGTTGGTGTGAACCCCGAAATGGCCCACGAGCACATGGCCGGCCTGAACTTCATGCACGCTGTTGCCCAGGCCTGGGAAGCCGGCAAACTCTTCCATATCGACCTGAATGACCAGAACTATGCCCGGTTCGATCAGGACTGGCGGTTTGGCCAGCAGAGCTGGAAACAGTCCTTCTTCCTCGTCAAATTCCTGGAAGATGTTGGTTACACCGGCAGCCGCCACTTCGACGCCCATGCCTTCCGCACCGAAGATTACGAAGGTGTTAAAGAATTCGCCCGCGGCTGCATGCGCACTTACCTTATCTTCAAAGAAAAAGCCCGCCAGTTCAACGCAGACAAAGAACTCCAGGCTCTCATCGCCGAATCACAGGCTGAAGACAAATCCATGGATAAATTCTCCGGCAAATTCTCCGCTGAGAAAGCCGCCGAATTGAAAGCCTTCACCTTCGACCGCAACGCGATCGCTTCACGCGGTCTGCGCTACGAAAAAATGGATCAGATGTTGACCGATCTGATGATGGGTCTGCGCTAATCCACGCAAAAGGAGGAAACGCAAAACCGTTTCCTTAACATAGGCAAGGGCACAAATAACCTCTGTCTATCTACTTAGAAACCACCCCTTGAACAACAGGTGGTCCGACCAAACAGGGTGTCTGCAAAGACACTCTGTTTGGTTTAATACAGGTTTCGTTCCATCACTTATTAGTAGCAGGAATATCGAGAATCAGTTCAACTGCCTCGCGGGTAAAGTCACACACGCGTTGATGATTGTCAGAATGCATATCCTGAAGGTAGTATTCATACTTACTGATGTTTTCCATCATATCGGTGCAAATTACTTCGTCAACCAGCCCCATAAAAGCCACACCCACCGCGAAACCAAAGAATGTGGTTAGACCCATGTAACCGGGTAGTCCAATATGCTCGATCTGATACAACAACGATTGTAATTTTGACGTCAGCGGAAGTTGCGATAACGTTAAAAGTAGTATGGTGACATTTCGGGTGACATGGATCAACGGCGAAGTATTATTCGCATATTGGCTCATCAGGTTGGATGCAAGCTCTTGATTGACCACCGGATCTTTCTTCCGGAGTAAATCAAGGATGTAATTTTTCTCCTGCCGCCAAAATTCCAACTCAGATGGGACTACTGCCAATCGTTGTGTCTGTTCAAACGCCTGTCGGGTTGGATAGAAAAGAACGGATGGCCGGCCGGGTCCTTTTTGGCGCCCGGTTGTTACAAATTCGGCTTTTGCATACCCATTCATCTCGAGCAGGCGTAACATTTCGTATACCGATACATTGCCAATTTTTAATCGTTCTGCCACAAATTTATAATGAATGGGTTGATTCATTTCGCGGTACAGATCGAGAAATTGAATCAGGAATTGTTGTTGACGCCGAGTGAGTTTTTTCTCCATACAAATAACATTCTTTCGTATAAATATTGCCCTCTTGAATTACATTATACAAATTTTTCGATGGTACCATATGGGATTATGTCATCCTTCTTGATTAAGTTATTGTGTATCTGGTATGGCTTTTTCTCTCTATTTCTATTTATCTTATATGGGGTTGATAAAGCACAGGCGAAAATCAACGGGCGTCGCATTCCGGAGAAAACGCTGCATATACTTTCCATTGCCGGCGGCTTTTTTGGTGGCTTGCTCGGGAGATCACTCTTTCATCACAAAACCCGCAAGCCCATATTTCTGGTTTTATTAGTTGTCAGTCTAATAATTCATATCATTTTCTGGATAACACTAATGTTGTTTCTTCAGAAATAGAACGGTTTCATCAGAATACGTGACACTCTTTACATAAAATTCCCCGGTTCACAGATATTCAACCGGCTACTCTTCCCAATTCCAGCTATTCATTTCAGGTAAAAAGCGGTAAGCCGTCAAATCCAATTGGATAGGTGTGACTGACACATATCCGTTTTCCAGCGCTTCCGCATCATTCCCCGGTTCAGCCTGGGCTGTGGGCACATCGCCGATTGCCCAATAATAAGGTTAACCTCGGGGATCCACACGTTTATCCAGCCGGTCATGATATTCCCGGTTTCCCTGCCGGGTGATCCTTATTCCATTGATTTGTTCTTCCGCGATGTAAGGCACGTTGACATTCAACAACAGGCCTTTAGGAAGCCCGGTTTTCATCATTGTGCGGGTGATCTTGAGGGCTGTATTTGCCGCAGCTATGTAATCGACCACGCCAAGGTGATTATCCGGCGAATCAACCGAAACCGCCACAGCGGGCAGTCCACCGATCACAGCTTCCATGGCGGCTGTCACCGTGCCGGAATAGGTCACATCGTCACCGATATTGGCATACGGGTTTATGCCGGATACCACGAGATCTACAGGCTTTGACAGAAAGCCGCAAAGAGCAAGCGCTACGCAGTCTGAAGGGGCGCCGTCACATGCCCACGCGGTTGACTTATCCGCCAGAATCACCTTACGAACGCGCAGGGGCCTGTCAAGTGTACGAACATGGCCGGAAGCAGACCAGTTCCGGTCGGGGGCCAGAATACTGACTTCACCCAAGCACCGCATAGCCGCGGCCAGGGCCAGTAACCCGGGAGCAACAACACCATCGTCGTTTGTCACAACTATATGCATTTTCTTTCCTCTCTTCGGTCATAGTACCTCCAAAGGGTTAATTTTCCGTTCAGAGTGTGTTTCTGGCAGGTTATTAAATTGTTAAGAATCGCAACCAATCGAGGGGAATCGGGTTTAGTTTGATGTATTGACGTAAATTCTCTGAGTGGTATAACTACCCTGGTAATTTATTACAGGTTCTACATCCCTTTTTTTGTTTACCGGTGAAACACTATCGGGATCACTCTATTCCGGATTTTCAATGTACACGAAAATCCAGGCCTGTTTGCCTGGGTATCTGATATCTGTTGATCACAATTACAGGAGAAGTGTTTTATGGATAAAGAAGTAAATGAAAAACCAGCCGTTAACCGCGCCAAATTTGCCACAGGTTTGGGCGTGCTGGCTGCCACCCTCGGTTCTGCCGTCGGGTTGGGCAACATCTGGAAGTTCCCGTACCTTGCCGGCAGCAATGGAGGCGCCGCCTTCCTGCTGGTTTATATCGTCTGCATGCTGCTGATCGGCATCCCGGTCATGATTTCCGAGCTGACCCTCGGACGCGTTGCCCGCAGTAATGCCATAGCCACCATGCAGAAACTGGCTCCCCAAGGTCAACCGTGGTGGTTGATCGGGGCTGCCGGCGTTCTGGCCGCCTTCCTCATCATGGCCTTCTATTCCGAGGTTGCCGCCTGGGTATTCGCCTATATTATCAAAGCCGTCCAGGGTGGAATTCTTTCCACCGATCCCGAAGTGACCAAATCCGCGTTCAATGGACTTGTCAGTAATCCCACTCAATCATTGATCTGGCAGTGGATTGACCTGGCCATAGTAGGTTTTATCATCCTTCTGGGCGTGAATAAAGGTATTGAAGGCGCCACCAAGAAATTGATGCCGGTTCTGCTGGTTCTTTTGATCGTTGTGGGCATCCGCAGCATCACCCTGCCCGGCGCCGGTGAAGGTCTGGCCTTCCTC
>CAYQTY010000058.1:0-8180 GCA_964420535.1 uncultured Leptolinea sp.
CGGGCGTCTGCCGGCGGCAGCAAGAAGCCGTTCACCCCGTCTTCTACCATTTCAGGCACGCCGCCAACCTGACTGGCGATCACCGGCTTGCGCGCGGCCATAGCTTCAGCCAGTACCGTGGGCAGGGCTTCGGTCAGCGTGGGAAGCACGAAAATATCACTGACTGCCAGCACATCGGGGATGTCACTCCGGCGGCCGGTGAAGATCACGTTGTGTTCCAACTGTAGATCTCGCGCCTGAGCTTCCAGCACAGGGCGGAAGTCACCGTCACCGACGATCAGGTAGCGGCACTCGGGATAGACCTTCAGAACGTCTGGAAGGGCTTCCAGCATGTACTGGAGGCCTTTGGGTTCCCGCAGGTACGCCACGGTGACCAGCACCGGCGCGCCTTCCGGCAGGCCCAGTTCCGCGCGGGTTCGCTTCAAAATGTCACCTGTCACCGTGTAACGTGAGAGGTCGATGCCGTTATACAGCGTTTGCACGCGGGCCGGTGGAAGGCCGCCGTGTTTGATGTAATGCTGGCGCGCGCCTTCGGAAACAGCAAAAACGCGGCGGCTGCAATACGCGAGTGACAACCACATCAACCGGTGCCGCCAGAACTCGCGTGAACGGATGGACGGCTCAGGGATGACATGCAATGTGGAAACGGATGGAATATGTTCCAGGCGGGCAGCCAGGCTGCCCAGTGTGTCTGAAAATTCAAGCTGGGTATGGACCACGTCAGCCCGGTGCTCGCGCAGATAACCGCGCAGGCTTTCCAGTGCGCCCGGCGTGCGTAAGTGCGGCACGGAAACCATGTCCACCGGGATGCCCAATTCTTTGATCTTTTCAGCGATCGGGTTGCCGAAGCGTTCCTGCAGCGAGCACACGCGCAGCTCAAAGCGTCCGCGGTCAATGTGACTGAGGATTCCAGGCATCAGGTGCTCCGCCCCGCCCTGCCCCAGGCTGTCGATGATCCAGATAACGTTGGTCTTCACAAGTCCTCTTTGCCCCCGTTACTCAGCTGCGGCCGGTAATTTTATGCCCAGCATTCCGGCAAACCGCAGGATGGCTTTGCGCTCCATAAACCACACGGCGCCCAGGTAGCTCACTCCGCCGCAGGCGATGATGATGATCAGGCGGGCCAATGGGGCCATATCGCGGGTCAGGTAGAGCACACCGGAAGAAACCAGCACCATAATGCCGCCGGCTAGGAAAGCCGTCAACTGGGAGAGAATATCAAATACCGTGATATTTAAAACCCGGGTAGCCACGATCACCCGCACGATCACTTCCACAATCACCGATACCAGGTGCGCCACAGCCACATAGATCAGCCCGAACTGCGCGCCCACCCACAACGCGAACAGACGGAAGATCATGGTGGGAACGGTGATCTTGATGGAAATTTCGGGCCGTCCGATGGCTTTGTACACGTCACCGAAGTTGAACCCGATCGACTGCACCAGGGCGTAGACGGCCAGGATCTGCATGATCGGGATGGCATCGAGCCATTGCTCACCGAACACCACGCGAATGATCGGATCAGCCGCCACCACCAGGCCGAGCGCCAGCGGGGTGATCAGCAACTCCAGGTAGCGGATGGTGGAAAGCACGCTCTGCACCAGTTTGTCACGCTGGTCTTGAATGGAGGAAAACGCCGGGAAAAGCACCTCGGCAATGATCCAGAAAAGTGACAGGATCAGCATTTCCGGCAACTGGTATGCCAGTGTGTAAATACCCATCGAGACCTGGCTGAACAGCCGGCCGATGACCAGATAGTCAAAGTTATCCTGCCCTACGGAAAGCGCGTCTTCCCCCATAATGAAGATGCCATAGCGGAACAGCGAGCGGGTCAACGTGCGGTCGACCATCAGGCGCGGCCTCCACGGTACGATCTTCCACACCAGGATCAATGAGACCAGCGACCCGGCCAGTTGACCAATGATCAGCGCCCATGCCCCATAGTGCAGCAACGCCAGGGTGATGGAAACCACCGCTTTAACTACAATGTTGCCGATCTGCGGGATCATCTTCCAGTGGAATTGCAGTTCACGCTGCAGGCGTGACATGTGCACGGAGCCCAGCGAGTTGAGCAGGATCGAAAGCCCCAGCCACCGCAGCATGGGGGTGACCAGCGGCTCGCGGAAATAGGCAGCCGCCAGCGGGGCGATCAGTATGGTCACCAGGGTGAGCAGAACGCCCACCCCGAGATTCAGGGTGAACACCGTATTGGCGGTTTTTTCCACATCTTCGCGCCGCTGCACCAGCGCCGCGCCCAACCCCATATCTTTAAGCAGGGTTAGATAGGTGATGGCTACCGTCACATACGCCACTATACCGAAATTGTCAGGCGTCAACAGGCGCGCCAGGATGGCTGTGGTTACCAGTGAAAGGATCTTACCAAAGCCAAAAGAGGCATAATTCCAGCCTATGCCGCGCAGTGTCCTTTTTGCCAGTTCGTTTCCGCCGGTTTGTGATGATGGGGTTGATGGATCGTTCAATTAGTCTCTTCTATGCTTGAAGTATTGTTCTTTCTGTAGCCAAAAACTTTGAACGCGGCCAGAGCCAGCGCGATAAACATCCAGAAATACCGGTAGAATGCCCCGTGCAGGAACAACCCGCTGACCAGGTAACTCATCAATACCATGATAACAGACGCGATCCAGGCTGAGCGGTCTTTATACCGTTCCGGAGCCCAGTACAGCGCCCGAGTGGTTGAAAGCGCTTTTAGCAGGGCATACATGAACACACCGAAAAACATGAAACCGAAGATGCCGGTTTCAGCCAGCAACTCAACATAGAGGTTGTGGGGTTCCCGGGTGGTTGAATCGCTGCTGGTGGAGAGCGTACCGGCTTCCAGTCCCAGTTTGGGCGCGTAGTCCCAGTACTGGTCACGGTAATTGCCCACGCCCACCCCCAGGAAGGGGTGCTCCGTGAACATGGAAAGCCCCACTTGGATCACGGTGGCACGTCCCAGAATGGATTCGTCACTGGAGACGGAATACTGGTTATGCGGGTTGACGATATCAACCAGCGTGGTAAGACGCGAGATGTAGTTCTGCGGAAGAAATGCCAGGAAAATTGCCCCCAGGCCGACCGCGACCAGCATTTTTCTGAAGTCAACGTGTCTTTCAAGCGCGATAAAGAAGAGAATGATGATCGCGGTGACAAACGCGCCGCGGCTGTAGGTGTAGAAAATGGCGCCGGCAATGAGCAGACCCGCTACACCCGCCAGATATTTCAACTTCAGGTCCTTCTCATCGATGATCCGGTAAATGGCCAGGAACAGCACAGCCAGCAGCGTCTGTGCCCAGATATTGGATTCGCCGATGGGACCGCCATACCGCAGAACTCCCTCGTCGGTGTATTGTCCAAGGATACTGCGTTTGGCAAACCCCCAGAAGGTGAACTCCGTGTTCCCCGTGATCAACTGGAACACCCCCATACTGGAGAGGATGGCCGCGGTAATGATCGCCACCCAGATCCCCTGCTTCCACTTCTTCGGCGTGTTTAATGACGCGATGATGCAGTACAGGATCACCAGGTTCCGCGTAAACGTATTGATCAGGTCAATCGCGCTTGACCTGTCACGCGCCACAAAGACGGTGGTGATCAACACCGAATAAAAAATACCCAGCGCCCATTCCACCCGGGTAAGATGGATGGTGAAATTCACGCGGCCGGTGCGTAATATCTGGTTGGTGAGAACGCACAACAGGATCAGCGCCACCAACGGTTGGTTCAGGCTGGGTAGTCCGCTTTCCGTGAACAGATCAGACAGGTTGGATATACCGGTGATGATCAACAGATACGCGCCCAGCTCCGGCATGAGGAAAATGAACACCGTCATGTAAATACCGAGGATTCCGCCGATCAGGTAGACCGAGAGTTTTGTGTCACCGAAGTTGACAATAGCCGTGATGACCACCGTCAGGATCACACCCAGGATCATGAACAACGTCCATGAGCTTTCATGAACGGGCAGGTTCTTGATCGCGGATATGGAACTACCCGGACCTCGATAAAGATGTTGACCGCCGGCCGTCACCTGCGCAAGGGGAACGGTGGGGAGTTCAATGTGTTTTTGGCGGCCCCTCTGTTCCGGCAGGTACGGACCGTCAAATGATGGTTCAATTTTGCGTATGCGGCTGATAATGGTGTCAATTTCCTGGATCTCTTCCAGCACCTCGGGCGGGATCTGTGTTTTACGCTGGGTTAGATTGATCTTTATGGCGTTGATCTCAACCGGTTTATTCTTGATCTTCCGGCAAATCGCGTGATGAGTGCCGTTATGGGCCGGTATGGTTTGCAGTTTATTATGAACGTCTTTTACTTCTTCCAGGATGTTGGATATTTTGACATAAATTTCATCATTTGTTAACGGCATGATGTATCTCCCAACATGGCAAAGGGAAGCGGGTCAATGTAAGTATCAGTATTGGGTTTTCGTTCGGAAACTGCAACCGGGGGAACTTTCTGGTCCTCGGGGCTATTCTATTATTATAGCAAGGTTGGTTTTGTTATAGAATATGGAATATAGGCCAACCACCCGGCAATGGTTGTTTTTTTAGCCATTGGTATATCACCGCGTTTTAACTATGTGTACAGTGCGGTTTCTCCATGGAAAACCGGCCATCATGCAAAATATACTGAATCACCCGGATAGCCCGGTGTTGAACGCCACTGGAACCGGCCCAACAGGAAGCAGGTTAGAATGGATTTGGAGCCCCAACAATTATCGGTATGGATAAAATACGCGGTTATCGCCGTTCTTCTGGTGATCATTGGACTGATCATCTGGCTGTGGATCACACTTTTCCCCCTGATGACCGCGCCTCAGGCAAGCCCCACCCCCGAAACCAGCATGGCAACTGAAACCCCGGCCATTCCACCACAAGCCACACCGGAACCTGAACCGGAAAAAACGGCGATTCCCTCCCCCACCCGGATCCCGGCCAGTACGGAGTTGAACACAGTCTATCCGGAAGAGGCAATCGGTTACCTGAACAACCCGGGTATCGGCTGGCAGCATGACACAGGCGATCCGGGTTCTTCGCGCTATCTGCCGGAATCGGTAGCATATTACCGCAGTGAATTCAGCTGGAAGCTGCTAAACCCGGGCGAAGGCCGGTTTGACTGGCCTATCCTCGACCAGTACATCAGCCGCGCAAAATCCGAAGGCAAAGATGCCTCCTTCCGCGTGGTCACCATGCTGGGTGAAGAATACGGCGGACAGGTGATGCCCGACTGGGTGTTACAAAAAGGCGCGGTTTTGTTGCCAACCGGCGCCCCTGATTATTCCAATTGTGTGTACCAGGAGGAATGGTCAAAATTCGTGCAGGCGATGATCGCGCAATATGACGGTCACCCCGATGTCGCCTTCATCGATATATCCGGTTACGGAAATTTCAATGAGTGGAGCTGGGATGACAACCAGACGGAATGGGATGATGATTGGGCAGCCAATTACGAAGCCGGTATAACAGACCCGGCCGGCCTTTCCACTCTTGACGGGCAGGCGCGCCGCCGGCTGGCGGATATGTTCATCGGTGGAAGCAACCCGTCACACCAGTGCCGCGGCGCGGATGGCGCTACCCATACGGTCAGCTACAACTACACCGGATTCCAGAAAACCCAGTTGATCATGCCCTTTGCCGGAATTACTTCCGCCACCCAGTATGTCTACTCCCGCCGCAAGGATGTTGGCTTCCGCTATGACTGCCTGGGCCGTGACGCCACCCTGGAAGGGTTGGATAACGAGCTGCCCAACATCTGGCGTTCAGCCCCTGTGGCGTTTGAATTCTGCGGGTGGAAACCGCTGGTGCTGCCTTCGGCAAAACAACTACTTGATACCGCCCACGGAAGCCTGGTTCACAACAATGAATCGCCTTTTGTTAAAGAGGAACTCATTGACATGCTGGGTAAAGCCGGTTACCGGTTCGTTCTTACGTCAGCCTCTACGGTAAAAGAAGCCCTGTCCGGATCGTCACTGCGGCTGGAAATGGTCTGGCAGAATAAGGGCAACGCCCCCTACTATCCAAAGATGGGGCATACATTCGAACTGCGCGTCACGTTGACAGACCCCGCCGGCACAAACATGCTCGATGCCGCCATCCCCGCCGATCTCGCGGATTGGATGCCGGCCGATATTGCCGGCGGCAGCGCCCCCGAATACCGTGTGACATACGCGCTTCCACTGCCGCAAAACCTTCCGCCCGGCGAATACACCCCCCGCGTGTACATTCAAGACCTGAAAACCGGTATGCCGCTCTATCCGGCTATGAAAGGAACAGATGATCAAAACCGCTTTCTTCTCCCGGTGGTAACAATCCGCTAGGGCAGTCATAACCCGTTTTTCGTACCCTATATTACAATATAGGTATTCGTGTGTTTCGGGCGGAATTCGCAGACAATCCCGGTCATTCCCAGTGTTCCACCGTTTTTCGGCTCCTGACTAACCGTGTGACAGACGGTTAGCGGTCTAATCTTATAATCATCGGGCAAAAAATGACGGACAATACCCACCATCAGAATCTAAAATCTTTCCTTATTAAAAGCGGTCTATCCAAATTGACCCGTCCCTTTGCCCCGTATCTGGGTCATATCCTGATGTTCCATCGCGTTGTCACGCCCGATGGCAAACCGCGTATCCCCGAAAACCAGATCCTCGAGATCACCCCGAAACATCTGACAGATATCATCGCGTTTTACCGTCAACGCGGATATGAATTCATCAGCATGGATGAAGTTACCCGGCGGCTGGACGGCAAACGCTCGTCACATAAATTTGTGGCCTTCACGTTTGATGACGGTTATACCGATACCTATACCACCGCGTACCCCATTCTGAAAAAAGAAAACATACCCTTCAGTATTTACATCACCACAGATTTCCCTGACCGCAGGGCGTATATGTGGTGGAATCTGCTGGAGAGCGCCCTGCTTGAAAATGACGTGTTGTACTTCACGCTGGATAAAAAGGAATACGCCATCCATTGTGAAACCATGGATTTGAAACGCGAAGCCTTTACCTACATCCGCCAACTGGTGCTCAAATCCATCACGGGCATCCCTGCCGCGTGGTGGTCAGTGTTTGACCCGCTGGGCATGGACGTGGAAGGTTTTACGGAGCGTATCGCCCTCTCGTGGGATCAGATCAAGGAACTGGCCCGTGACCCGCTGGTGACGCTTTGCGCGCACACCTGCACCCATCCTCCGCTGACAGGGCTTGACGAAGAAGAGGCGCTGGATGAGATGCAAACCTCACGCGAGATCATCGAATACAAAACCGGCCTGAAGGTGGAGCATTTTGCCTACCCGTACGGCTCGAAACTTGAGGTGACAGACCGCGAAGCACGCATGGCGGCAGACCTGGGTTTTAAAACAGCCGTCATCACTGAACCCGGGAATATTTACGGGTATCATCGCGACCGGCGCATGATGCTGCCCCGCGTGACCATCAACGAAGCGGATCATTTGCGCACGCTCACCCTGGTTGCCGACGGGTGCATCCCGCAGACGTTCAGCAAGTTTTAGCGCAAAATAATCCTCGCCCCACCGGGGGGTACACATCCAATTGATTCATACCCGGTAGACCCTACCCTCATCCCGGCCTTCCCCCTGAGGTGGAAGGTGACTTGGTCGCGCGGGTTGAAGGATTGGCCACCAATGGGGATCCTGTCACATAGGGTGGCGTTGACACTGGATGTCTTATTCCATTGGCAACCCACCACGTCCTGTCGGGGAGTCTTCACATCCATTGAAGCGTACCTGGCAAACTTCGCCCTCATCCCGGCCTTCCCCCTGAGGTGGAAGGTGACTTGGTCGCGCGGGTTGAAGGATTGGCCAACAATGGGGATCCTGTCACATAGGGTGGCGTTGACACTGGATGTTTTATTCCAGTGGCAACCCACCACGGCTTGTCGGGAAATTCTCACATCCATAGAAGCTCAACCGGCAAACTTCACCCTCATCCCGGCCTTCCCCCTACGGTGGAAGGTGACTTGGTCGCGCGGATTACGTAGCGTGGTGTTGACACTGGATGTCTTATTCCAGTGTCAACGCACCACGTCCTGTCGGGAGGTATTCACATTCATAGAAGCGCACCTGGCTGACCCTACCCTCATCCCGGCCTTCCCCCTGAGGTGGAAGGTGACTTGGTCGCGTGGATTACATAGGGTGGTGTTGACACTGGATGT
>CAYQTY010000058.1:8280-13816 GCA_964420535.1 uncultured Leptolinea sp.
GGTGGAAGGTGACTTGGTCGCGTGGATTACATAGGGTGGTGTTGACACTGGATGTCTTATTCCGGTGGCAACGCACCACGGTCTGCCGGGAGGTCTTCACATTCATAGAAGCGCACCTGGCTGACCCCACCCTCATCCCGGCCTTCCCCCTACGGTGGAAGGTGACTTGGTCGCGTGGATTACATAGGGTGGTGTTGACACTGGATGTTTTATTCCAGTGTCAACCCACCACGGTCTGCCGGGAGGTCTACGCATCCATTTGATTCATACCCGGTAGACCTTTGTGGGTTGACCGTACTTTCGAATTGATTGATTTTGCCTTTATGGAATAGCCGATAAAATTGCGGTCAACATCACCCTACGGTGAAGGGCGAGTAATCTTTATTAAATACAGCGGCGGTGTCGCTCCCAACACCGCCGCCCAAATCCCCCTTCGCTCCCAAAAGAATTATGATTTGGCTGATTTCTTTCCCAATTGGAACAACATCTGGATTCCAATGAACAGCAGGGTCAGAACGCCCACGCCAATGCGCGTCCACCAGGAACTCAGGGTTCCATTGAACTGCAGCACCGAAACGATCGTACCGTTGATCAGCACACCGAACAGTGTACCGATCACATTGCCTACGCCGCCGGTCAACAGGGTACCACCCATAACCACCGAAGCGATGGCATCCATTTCCATGGAGGGGGCGTACTGTCCGTAACCGGAAAGCAGCGCGAGGCTGAAGGCAATACCGCCGAGTGACGAACAAAAGCCGCTAAACGCGTACACCAAAATACGGGTTCGTTCTACAGGCAAACCCATCAACCGGGCGCTTTGTTCATTATTCCCGATGGCGTACATCGTACGTCCGAACCGGGTGTACCGGGCGATATAGATGGCAGCAATAAAAATTACTATGGCAACTACAGAATACAGGTACACATATTCTTTACCAAACCCGGGGATCAAAACCTTGGTCAACCCAATGGCTTTATACGTCGGGTCGTTGATGGTAACCGAGGTCAGGCTGATGATATAGGCCATGCCGCGGCAGAAGAAACTGCCCATCAGGGTGACCACAAAGGCTTCCACTTTCAATCGATGGATGATCAAGCCCTGAAGTGACCCAAAGGATATGCCCATTACCAGCATGAGAGGCATAACCACGAACGGGCTGACGTTGTTTTTCAACAACATAGCAGTCGCTACAGTAGTTAAAGCCAGCATGGAGGCGACAGACAGATCAATACCGTTCGAGATGACCACGAAGGTCATGCCAATTGCCAGCAGCAATAGGCTGGCGTTATTAATGAACAGGTTAAAGAACACCTGGGGTTTCTGCATATTCGGGTAGATCTGTCCGCAGATGAAGTAACCCACTACAAAGATCAATATGGTAAATAGCAGAGTTCCATTATTAAGGAGGAAGGATTTAATTCGCGGCCACATTGCTTCCGCCTTTCTTTGAACCCAACCGGTTGATCATTCCTTTGACCTGGTCGGAGTACAACAGGATTACTATCAAAACGAGTACAGCTTTGGCTGCCAGCAGGGTGTTGGCCGGAATACCGATGGTGTACATGGTGAGGGTGAAGGTCCAGATGATCATGGCGCCCAGAATACTGGAAGCCAGTGAGAACCGGCCGCCGGCCATCAACGTACCGCCGATAACCACCGAGAGGATGGCGTCCAACTCATACGCCAGGCCAATGTTGTTGGCATCACAACTGTGCACATACGAGCTGAGGATCAAGCCGGCAATGGAGCCGCAGAAACCGCAGAAGGTGTACACAAATAGTTTGATGTTCTTTTCACTGATGCCGGAGTAGTGGGAAGATTTCGAGTTGACGCCCACCGATTCGATGAACAGGCCGATGGATGTTTTGCGTACGAGCACCCAGGCGATCAGGAACACCAGCGCCACAATATAGATGGAAACCGGCAGGCCAAAAATGAAGCCATTGCCGAACCAGAAATATGGCGTGTAGTAGATGGTCATGATCTGGCCGTTTGTGATCAACTGGGCAATACCGCGCCCGGCCACCATCAGGATCAAGGTAGCCACCATGGGTTGAATGCGCACACGCGAAACCAGGAATCCGTTCCACAGGCCGCACAACGTACCGGCGGCGATATCCGCGAGGACGATCAATGGTAGCGGGGTGTTGGTTGTATCAGCGGTGAGGATCTCCACATCGATCAGCTTGTTGCCCAGCGCGGGGTTGATAAGCACGGCGCCCATCGCCGCTGAGATCGCGATCACGGCGCCCACGGAGAGGTCAACACCGCCGGTAGCGATAACCAACGTCATGCCAATGGCCACAATCGCCAGGGGGGCGCCGTCGTTCAGCACGTCGATCAGGTTGCCATACAGATGGCCGTCAAGAATACCGATCCTGAAAAAAGTCGGGGCGTAGATCGCGTCAAAGATCAACAGCATGGCAAGCGCCACAATCGGCCAGAAAATCCGGCTGTGCCTGAAATTATTGAACAATTCTTTAAACTTCATAGATCACCTGCCATGGTATGCATAATGGTTTGGTCATCCACTTCTTCGCCGAATTCAGCAACCAGTTTGTGATCACGCAGAACCATTACACGGTGACTGCAGCGTAGAACTTCTTCGAGTTCGGATGAAATGAAGATACAGGATTTGCCGTCCGCGGCCAGATCAAGTACCAGTTTTTGAATTTCCGTTTTTGCGCCCACGTCAATACCACGGGTGGGCTCATCGAGGATCAAAACCTGCGGATTGGTAGCCAGCCAGCGGGCGAGGATGACTTTCTGCTGATTGCCGCCGCTCAAGTTCTTGGTCAACTGGTCGGGGGATGGGGTGACAATACCCAGCAGCTTTATGTACTTATCCGCGTATTCATATTGTTTCTGCGGCTGGATGAATTTAAACCAGCCATACCGAGCCTGAAGGGCCAGGATAATATTCTCACGTATCGTCAATTCGCCAACAATGCCTTCGGCTTTACGGTCTTCAGGGCATAAAGCGATCCCGTTCTTTAGCGATTCAATCGGTGAAAACTTGGTGATTTTTGTTCCATTTAGGAACAATTCGCCATTATCGGGTGTATCGATGCCAAAAATCAGGTTAGCCAGTTCCGTACGGCCGGAACCGAGCAAACCAGCCAGCCCCACTACTTCGCCTTTCTGCATGCAAAGGTTGGTAGGCTCAATATAATTGGCTTTGCCCAGGTCCTTCGCTTCCAAAACTGCCTCACTGACGATCTTCTTTTCCGTTTTCAGTTTGGCTTTGGTCAGGTCGTCAAGGTCAGAGACACTGCGCCCGAGCATGTTGGCGATCAATTTCACGCGGGGGAGTGAGGTTGTGTCAAACGTACCTACATACTTACCATTGCGGAGCACGGTGATCCGGTCTGTCACTTCATAGACCTGATCAAGGAAATGGGTGATGAAAACGATTCCAATTCCTTCACTCTTTAATTTCCGCATCACATCAAAGAGTTGTTTAGTTTCGTGGGCATCCAACGAAGAGGTTGGTTCATCGAGTACCAGCACTTTGGCTGATTCAAATTCCAACGCGCGGGTAATGGCCACCATTTGCTGGATAGCCACAGAATAGTTTCCCAGCGGTTTAGTCACATCAACGTCAACACCGAGCTTGCGGAGTGACTTGACCGCCATTTCGTTCATTTTTTTCCAACTGATATTTCCCAGAAAGCCTTTGGGTTCATGCCCCAGCATAACATTTTCGGCCACCGATATATTCGTGCACAGGTTAACTTCCTGGTACACAGTGGTGATCCCAATTTCCTGGGCATGCATTGGGGAGTGGACTTCGATCGATTTGCCGTCAAATTCGATCACACCGGAATCCGGATGTTCAACACCGGTGAGGCATTTGATCAGCGTGGATTTTCCAGCCCCGTTCTCGCCCATCAAAGCATGGACTTCACCGCGTTTTAAAGTGAAATCCACGTTTTCCAAAGCGTGAACCCCTGGGAAGGTCTTGGTAATACCTTTTAAACTCAATATATAAGGAGTGTCCATCATAACGTCTGCCTTTTGGAGCTGTTCGATTATTTCAGTATGCCGGGGTTTTTCGTAGAGAAGCGGCGTTGGGTTGCAACACCGCTTCTCTCCATTATAGATACTTACGATCTGTGATGCTGGCTACAAAGTTCGCAAGAATTTTAGTACTTGCGGCCGGGCAGCAGTTCGGCAGCTTTTTCAGCGTAGTAGACTTCTTCGATGGTCAGAACTTCTTTTTCGTAGGGTTTGCCATTGAGGATGTTCAGAGCGAGTTCCATGGTCTGGGGTCCAAGCAGCGGGTTGCATTCTACGTCAACCTGGATCCAACCATCGGCCATAGCCTGGAAACCACCGCGGGTACCATCAACGGAGATGACTTTGATGTCACCGGGTTTGAGGCCGGCGGCTTTCATAGCTTCGATAGCGCCGATAGCCATGTCATCATTGTGGATGAAAGCGCCCTTGATCTCGGAACCGTATTTCTTCAGGAAGGCTTCCATAACGGGTTTGCCTTCGGCACGGGTGAAGTTACCGGTCTGGGTGTCGATGATTTCGATGTTTTTGGCCAGGGTCTTGCGGAAACCTTCAGCACGGCCGGTGGCAGCGCCTGAACCGGTTGTACCGGAGAGTTCAACGATCTTGCCGCCTTCGGGCAGCAGTTTGTTCATTTCGGTACCGGCTTTTTCGCCTTCAATAACCATGTTGGAACCGATGTGGGCAGCATACAGGGATGCGTCAGCTTTGACGGAGCGGTCAACAACGATCACGGGGATGTTGGCGTCTTTGGCTTCCTGGAGAACAGCGTCCCAACCATCTTCTACCACAGGAGGCAGAGCGATGACATTAACACCCTGCTGGATGCAGGAGCGGATAGCGGAGATCTGATTTTCCTGTTTCTGCTGGGCATCGGAGAAGATCAGTTTGACACCGAGTTTCTCAGCGGTTTCCTTGAAGGAAGCCGTGTTGGCGGTGCGCCAGTCGGACTCAGCGCCCAACTGCGGGTAGCACAAGGTCATATCTTTGTAGGTAAGTTCCTTGGCAGCGGCGGGGGCTTCGGCAGCGGGAGCTTCGGCTTTGGGGGCTTCAGCAGCGGGGGCCGGGGTGGCGGGGGCGGCGCAGGCTACCAGGGAGGCAACCATGACCATCAACAGAGCAACGTACGAAACAACTTTCAAAACTTTCATCCCATTTCTCCTTCATAGAAATCAAACAAGTTTTTGGTATTGCCGAGAATGATAAAAGGCTTCTTCTTTATCTCTTCTTCTTCCGTTATCCTCCTCCCGGGGAATTTTTACAAATTCCCGGAAATTATTGCCTGTGGTCTTCTTCCTTATTAATGGGAGAGGATGACAGGCGTGATACGAATTGGATGATTTCAAAACTGTGGTTTGGAAGAGCACTAAACCACCCAATTACCCTTTGTTGCGGTCCAGGACGATGATCCGGGTAATTCCTGGGTAAAACACACCCTGTTTTGGTTAGTACCGAAAAAGAAAACGCCAGGAAAAGATCTCTCGGGGGGTAAACACCTGGCTACCCGCCATTTTG
>CAYQTY010000059.1:0-13810 GCA_964420535.1 uncultured Leptolinea sp.
ATTGCGAACAGGTAAGCCGGAACGTATGATCCTTTGTTGAACCGATGAGATATCATACGCCACCCGGCGAAGATCCCAGGTTTTATCTACCAGATCCAAAATAGCATAGCATGCCCGCGGGTCAGCGTCACGCGGTTGACCGACGGAACCGGGGTTCAAGATCGCGCGGCCGGTAAGGTGAGTGCTCAGCGGATTGTCTGAGTTCATGGCATATAATGAAGATTTGCCATTCTTCGTGTGATAGATGACCGGGATGTGTGTATGACCGATCAGGCAGAAGGGGGTAATGAAATAATCCAGGTTATCCGCGGCGCTTTCCACATCCAGAATATATTCCCATATGGAATTGCGTGGACTGCCATGTGTTAGAGTAAATCCATGGCGAACCGTTTTCTTCCGCAGGCTGGTCAGGTAGTACTTGCTTTCCTTGGAAAGACTTTCCTGATTCCACAATGTTGTCTCGCGTGCTTCTGTATTGAAGCTGTCAAGATCGATCTGCCCAAGAGCAGCCGCGTCATGATTTCCGAGGACACATAGGGTATAAGGAAGCCCCGCAATACGGTCTATGACTTCGTTGGGGTCCGGACCATAGCCAACAAGGTCACCCAGACACCATACGGCATCCACTTTACCGGCATCCTCAAGAACCGCATCAAGTGCGGTCAGATTGGCGTGGACGTCGGATAGAACCAGGATGCGCATAGATCAGATACTCACGGAAGCGAGAATTGAACATTCCATTGACCGGCTTCCGCCTGTTCGACAATGGAAGATAAGCCAATGATCACAAACCAGGTATTCCCCGGTTTCAGGGGTATCGCCCTGTTATTATCGTCAAAGAAAACCATAGGGCGGTCATTAGCCTGCGAATGCCAGTATCCAGTGATCATGCGGCCGTCCCTGAAGAAAACTGCCCGACGGGCTTCTCGATTAGCCCACAATTCGATGTTGTGCAGGGTAGGGTTGTATTCGTTGTAACGGGCGTATAGTAAGACAACATTGTCAAAAGCTACCTGTGTGCCGGTAAGCTGATCATTCAGCGGGACCAGCTTTACGGGATTTTCGGGAATGTCTGTTTCGGTCCAGCGTACGTATTTTCTCCGGGAGGGATCATATTTCCACGCGCCGACGTTTAAATCATTATACCGGATGACGACAAATTCGCCTTGCGATTCTGTCAATTCCGGAGGAATGGAGTCAAAAACCATCCCTGTAACGATTTGACGGTAGTTATTAATTTTTTTTGACTTCGCGTATTCATCGAATTTTGACACATCCGCGAAAACTGAATTGACAGTATGTTCACCGGTATCGCAAAGAGCAGGGCATGTTGAATCTTTTATGGAAACTGCCAACCCATCCAGGTGGTTGAGCAAGTCGACCCGCACACGTGCATCCGCACTGGCGTAGGCGAAAATCGTTTGATACATACTGGCCAGTTGAATATCTGCCAGGCGGGCGGAACGAACCGGACCTACTTTTTCCGGTTTTTCCCCATAATAAACCGCTGAGAAACGATTCATGCCTTCGCCGATATAAAACTCAAAAACGAGATCCGCCAGTGAAAGACCGAATTGAGGGCGGCCGGAAGGAGGAAAGTTGGTCACTTTGACCATTACCGGGCGCCGGTCAAGAATGGCAGGGTCATCCACTTTCAAACCGGTAAATGGATTAATGTCTTTAGGAAACCGGTCAGGGCCGTAGTGTACGGCTTCGATGGTGGATGTGACAGTTGGAAGAGGCGTTGGTGTGGCGGTGGGCAGCGGAGTGGCTGTTAAGATGATAGGAGTAGGTGGAATCGTTGTTTCTGTCGGAGGGAGGGTAGTGGTAGCAGCCGGAATGGAAGTCAAGGTTGAAACCTCAACGACTGTCTCAGATGTCGATTGGCAACCTGCTAAAGTCAGAAAGACAAAAAACGCTGCAGGCAGCCAGACAGATCGAAACCGATTCATCATTATTTCATTATCCGGTTAAGGGAGGAAAAAGTGAAGTTCATAACGCCCGCCTTGCGGATTTGTAAATTGCGAACTTATTCCTGCCAAAACGATCCATGTATTTCCGGGTTTTAGAGGCATTGGTGATCCATCGTCTTTCAACAATTCAACCGGTTGTGAATGATCAGATATGTGCCACTTTCCTTCAAATTTCAGCCCGTCTCTGAAGTAGATCGCTCTCTGGCTGCCGGAATTATTCCAGAGATCTATGTTGTGAAGCGTCCGGTTATATTCAATATAGAAGGTATACACCACAAGTACGTTGGAAAAACCCAATTGCGCCCCGTTGTTTCGGTCAACCAGAGGGATCATGGTAAGAGGTTCACCCTCATTTCCATCTTCGATCCACCGC
This sequence comes from uncultured Leptolinea sp., assembly GCA_964420535.1. GTDB lineage: Bacteria > Chloroflexota > Anaerolineae > Anaerolineales > Anaerolineaceae > Leptolinea. The sequence goes on from CAYQTY010000059.1 coordinate 2,347, forward strand.
AGATATTTGCCGGAAGCGGGATCATACTGCCATTCTCCCCGATTGATATCCGCGTAGTGAACCATAAATTGAATGGCGGGTTCTCCCCCGGAGGGAGGCTCGTTGGGAAAAGATGCAAATTGCAGGCCAGGTTTCTCCTGAACAACACCGGATTGACGGGCAAATTCGGTTACGCCGGCCGAATCGGCAAAGACTCCGGTGACACTGTGCGTATCATCACCACATACAGGCGGACAGGGAGCGAATTTGTATGGAATTGCCCTGGCGCCCAGATCTTTGGCAAGGATATTATCAACGCGTTCATCGGCATTACCATAAACCAGAATTCCGCGGAACATTTGAGCCAGTTGTGAGTCGACAAGCCTGCCGGAACGAAGCGGTCCTACCTGAGGAGCATCATTTCCATAAAACACGGCTACAAACCGGTTGAAAAGTTCTCCGATGTAATAGTCAAAGACAATATCCGCAGATGACAACCCGGCATGGGGGCGGCCTGTCCGTGGATAATTAGAAACCTTGATTAAAACGGGAAGTCGCTCAAGGCGGGAAAGGTCGTCGACCGGTATGCCGGTTAACGGATTGATGTTTACCGGTACCGGAGTGGGTTCAGGCGTGGATAAATCAGTAGCTAAACTATCAGCTCCCGATGGAACAGGAGACGTCAATACTACTGGTTCAGGCGAAAATGCCGGAACCTGAACTGGTTCAGACGAGGCTGCCCTGCATGATGCCAGTAACAGCAGCACGGGAAGTATCATAAACTGCGTTACTTTTATGTTCAACCTTGATCAAACCAGGAAGATGCGGCATCCAATATTGACCGTGCTGTTTCAAGTTTTGATTGCAGCCCTAATTCCTGCGATGATCCATCCGGGAATAGGAGGATAACCCGATTTGTGTCGACTTCAAATCCGGAATCGGAGGCAGAAATATCATTGGCTGCGATCATGTCAAGACGCTTCTGTTTTATTTTGCGCATCGCGTTCTCAACCAATGATTCACTTTCTGCGGCGAAACCGATTACCCGGCGGGGAAAACCGGAGTGTTCACGTTTCCTGGCTACCTCGGCCAGAATATCTTCGGTCTTTTCCAGGGTGATGGTTGGAACCCCGGCTTCTTTTTTTATCTTCTCGGATGCCGCACGGAAGGGGCGGAAATCCGCCACCGCGGCTGCCATGATCAGCAGGTCGGCGTCCGCCGAGTGTTTGAGAACCGCATCCAGCATTTCTCGGGCGGTATCCACATGAATCAGGGTGGCTCCAACCGGTTGCGGCAGACTACTGGTGGTGGTGATGAGGGTAACGTCACTGCCCATGTCAAGCGCTGCCTGCGCCAGGGCATATCCCTGTTTGCCGGAGGAGCGATTTGTGATCACTCGAACCGGGTCTATGGGTTCGGATGTCCCACCGGCAGTAATGACCACTTTGCGTCCGGTGAGTTTTCCGTTACGGCTCAATATGTACCGTGCCTGGTTGACAATATCGACGGGTTCCGAAAAACGTCCTGGTCCTACCAGACCTGAGGCCAGATGACCGCTTACAGGACCCACAACGATCGCGCCGCGCTTGCGGAGAGTTTCCACGTTCTGCTGTGTGATGGGTTGGTTGTACATGTCTACATCCATGGCTGGCGCGATGATCAGCGGAGCGGAGGATGCCAACACCGTGACGCTCAACAGATTATCGGCGATACCCAACGCGAGCTTGGCCAACGTGTTGGCTGAAATCGGTGCGACCATCACCAGATCTGCTTTGTGACCAAGCGCCACATGTACTACGTGTCCTTCACCTCCCCACAGGTCAGCCTCAGTGGAAGCCTTTCTGCCGGTGACGGATTGAAAGGTGAGCGGGGAGACAAACTTACATGCGGAATCCGTGAGAACCACATCAACCAGCGCGCCGGATTGAGTTAATTTTGAAGCGATCTCAACGGCTTTATATGCCGCGATGGAGCCTGTCACGCCCAGAATAATATGTTTATCCTGCAATGGATTAGTCATGAGGTTGATTCATCTCCCAGATCATACGCAGCCCATCAAGGGTGAGCCAGGGGGCAACAATGGTGATTACAGAGGTTTCGCGGGCTACTACTTCCGCGAGACCACCTGTTCCAATAACTTTCATATCATCCCCCAACTCGTTTTTGAACCGAGCGACCATGCCTTCCACCATGGAGACATAACCAAAAAGCAGGCCGGATTGCATGGCATGTTTGGTATTCCTGCCGATGACGGCCGGGGGGCGAACAAGGTCAACGCGGGGAAGCTGAGACGTGCGTTGAAAGAGCGCGTCCGCTGAAATGCCGATTCCGGGAGCGATGGCACCGCCCAGGTAATTACCATGGCTGTCGAGCGCGTCAAAAGTAGTGGCGGTACCGAAATCGACAACACAGGCTGGCCCGCCGTATAATTTCTGGACAGCCGCCGCGTCTATAATACGGTCGGCGCCAGCAGAGGAAGGATCATCCAGAAGTATCTTCACACCCGTCTTGACCGTCGAATCGACCACGAAGGGATCCTGTTTAAGGTACTGCTGGCAGGCTTGTTTGACCCGGCTGGTGAGAGAAGGAACCACCGATGCCATGCAAATGGCTGTGATCTGATTGACGTTGATGTCACTATGCTGGAGGAGGCTGGAAAGCTGAATCCCGTATTCATCCGCCATTCGCTCATGGTCAGTCGCCAGACGCCAGCGGCAGCCCAGTACGTCACCCTGATAAAAGCCTATGGTAATGTTGGTATTTCCAATATCTATGGTTAGCAGCATAAAAAAATTATACCGCAGGCACGTCTTTCGAATTTTCCTTTCGGGTAAACAAATCATCCAAAGGAGGAAGGAAGAGGAAAAGGAAAAACAAGAATAATGGGTAGATGTGCATCAACAGGCGGTCATACGACTGATTTATGTGGGTTTGAAGTCCATGGGGTGTGATGACATAAATCAGGAAATACCCGATCCATTGCAGAATAAGCAAACCTGCCAGTGAAAGAATGGCCGGCTTGTTTTCGCTGGTAATAACAGGACCCATCAAAACCCAGGACACCATAAATATCAAGGGTAGCGGAATTGACCAACCGCCAAAACCTTTCGGATATTCCTGAAGCGCGGAAATCACTTCGCTATACCGGGGGAGGGAGAATAGTTGCGAAATAGATTGCCCCAGGTTGCCGGTGTCGACTACGTCATTGGCCGGTGCAAGAGCGAGTTTGAACAGGAGAATTACAATAAGTGGAAGCAACACACCAGCCAGCATAAAACTAAGATTTTTCAAACGTTCGTTTCTACGGTAGAGAGTCAGTGCAAGGAACGCTGAGACCACTGTAAAAACCAGCAAAAATAATTGACCTTCGTTTTTCACCCAGGCTGCCAATCCGGCTGACAGGCTGGCTAAAAACAACCAGCGCCAATTGTGTACATGGTCTATCAAGCCTATAGCAAGGGAAATGCCGGCTGCCAGAATACAGGCTGCAAGGGGAAGGTCAGCAAATTGGAGTGACCCGAAATAGACAAACCAGGGGGTGGTCAACAGGATAATACCTGCCAGCCAGGCGGTTTGTTTCTTTCTTACCGCGAGCAAAGCCCCCGGAAGGATACCAGCGCTGGCGGCGGTAAAGAAACCGGCTACGGCTGGAGGAATACGCTGTGATTCTGTGCCGGCCATCACCCAACTCCGGGCGATGGTCAACGGAACAAGAAGGGGATAATCGGCATGGAAGACCTGGGGTATGAAAACAGATTTCCAGTACTCTCCGCCACGGGCGATCATCCGGGCCCTGACGTTCCAGATGGCCCACGCATCATAGCGGCCGTGTGGATTGGCCTTCGTGTAGGCATCAAAACTGGCCATCGCCGAAATGAAAACAGCCAGAAACAACAGGCCGACCAACCAGTCAATCCAGGTCCATTTTTTCCATTCGGGCACCAGAGTTTTGAAGAGTTCTCTTTGTTTCCAGTTAAACCAGGCTAAAACCGCTATAAGAAGAATATCGATCAGCCAGAAGCCGGGAAAAGAGGGGGTAAGGAAATACGACCACAAAAAATAATGGCTGGCGCTAACGCCAAAGCCCACCGGTATTCCTAGCGCAACCAATAACAACATATTCCCACGGCCGGTTGGCAGGATCAGTAGTGAAGCTAAAAGTGTTCCCATCAAAATGGGAGGAATAAGGGTAATGTAGACCAGGTAGCTCATTCGCCTTCTCCCGTAAAAATATTGATCTCGTTGGAGTAGGGTTGAGACAAGCGAATTCCGAGAGTCGCTTCCACATCCGTCAGCTTATTCGGATCGCCATTATCGCTGAAATTTCCCAGAATGATCGGGTGATCTTTACCGCGTTCCAGAACTACTGGAGCGACAGTATATTGTGCCAGCAGGAATTCCACTTCCTGGTCACTGGAGCCAAACTGGGCCCCCGGGATGTCCCAATCAGCCAGATACCCGGCAACGCCGTATTCGGGCAAAAGTGGACGTATCTTGCGCAATCGTTTATCCCACGCGGTGACCATATCATCGCCATTAACATCACCGGCTGCCTGAGAGGCGGTTTGGTAACCATTCACGGCTGAAAAAACACAAAATCCGAGCAATAGGATCAAGGTGGCGAAACGGGCAATTTCCAGGAATTTTTCTGTTGGTTTCGACAATGCTGCCTACTCTTTGATGGCTTCTACAATTTCTGCCGCCAGGTCATAGCGGTTAAATGCTGGCATGATATACGTACCCTGCACATGGCCTTTCATCGCGCCGATCAATTCCACAGCGATCCTGACGCCTTCTTCATGGCTTTTATCACCGGCCTGGCGGATCCGGTCAAGCACATCGCCGGTAATGGTGATTCCGGGAACTTCCTGGTCCAGGAAAGTAGCATGGCGTATGTTATTAAGGGGAAGTATTCCTACAAGAATTGGGAGTGAAAAACCCTCGATCTCATTTTTGATCTGTTCTATGAATTGGAGCGCAAGGTCCGGTTGGAAGACGGGTTGTGTAAGAGCGAAATCCGCCCCGGCGTTGATTTTGCGAACAAGGTTTTTGATCTCATCCCCGTGAGATTTAGGGTTCAGATTCAGCGCGCAACCCACAAAAAAGTTCGTGGGTTGACCAATATTCGCGCCGGAATGGTCAACGCCTGTATTAAACCCTTGCTTGATGAGTTTTACCAGACCGGAGGGCACCAGGTCGTAGTTGTCCATGGCTTCCGGGTAATCACCAATGGAGGTGGGATCGCCCATTACAACGAAAACATTGCGCACACCGAGCGCATGGGCGGCTAAAAGGTCACCCTGTACACGGATAATATTACGCCCGCGGGTGGGGAAGTGCAGAACCGTCTCGATGCCGATCTTATGCTGGATCAGGCTGCAAACCGCCCAGGGGCTCATGCGCATGCGCGCCATCGGGCTATCTGCCACATTGATAACATCCGCGCCGGCTTCCGCCAGCAGGCTGGCGCCGGCTAGCATTTTCTGCGTGGCTACCCCGCGCGGGGGATCCATTTCAACAGCGGTCACAAACTTGCCCGCGGTGATCTTTTGCGCAAACAGAGTGGGCTCAAGAGCTTCCAGATCAGGCGCGGATGTTATTTCAATATCGGCCGGATCAACCGGAATAGCGGCTTCTATTATAGGCAAGTTCTTAAGAGCTTTGCTCATGGCTGAGATATGTTCCGGTGTAGTTCCGCAGCAACCGCCTATAATCCTGGCGCCATTGCGTGTGAAAGTTTCCACATACTCGCCGAAATACTCCGGCGCTGCCGGGTACATAATCCGTCCGCCGGATTGTTCCGGCCAACCGGCATTGGGCATCACCGAAAACATACCGTCCGGGACGGCAGCCCGCATTTGACGCAATATACGCACAATTTGGACAGGACCGCCGGAACAATTCACTCCTATATAATCCGCGCCTTCCGCTTTAAGAGAGCGGGCGACGGATGCGGGGGCGTCACCAAGCAGGGTACGGTCGTCGCGGGTGTATGTCATGGAAGCGATGACCGGAATATCTTTGCTGATAGAGCGGGCTGCTTTCACAGCCGTACGGGCTTCCTGCAGGTCCGTCATGGTCTCGATGAGGATCATGTCAACCCCGGAAGAGATCAGGACACTGATTTGTTCATTGAAAGCTTCCAGGGCATCTTCCGGTTTAACCCGGCCGAAAGGGGCCAGACGAACCCCTAGAGGACCGACATCACCAGCGATTAGAATATTCTTAAATGTACCCAGCACTACCCGGCGGACAAGTTCAACACCGGCTGTATTGATTTCAATCACTTTATCTGCCAGACCATACCGCCCCAATTTATACCGGTTGGCACCAAATGTATTGGTTTGAATGATCTGAGAGCCGGCATCGATATATTCGCGATGAATCTCACCAACCAGAGCGGGATCGACCAGGTTCAATTCATCAAAACAAACGTCAAACCCCACACCTTTTTGGTGCAGTAACGTACCCATGGCGCCATCTGAAAGGAGCGGGGAAGGATGGTGAATGATTTGATCCCGGGTCAGTCGCCCGGTTGTTTTATCCTCAAACAGCGACATCGCGTTTTTCAGTCTTTCATCAACATATCAATCCGGCTTTCGCCGATGTTGAAGTACTTTGCCTGCGGATGATGCAACACAATGGCAGCGGTGGACTGTTCAGGTACCAGTTGGAAAGCAGATGTCAGAGTCATGCCCAGTTCCTGCTCTACAGGGAGCAGAGAGAAAACCTTTGCGTGTTCTGAAAGCTCTGGCAGCGTGTTGTAACCCCAGGAATAGCGTTTGCCCTGTTCCGCATCCAGACCGAGTTCGCGGCGGATGTGACGGTGCAGATATTCGGCGGAAGCTTCCGCCATCTGAACAGCCAGCCCGTGGGTAAAGTACCCTTCGCTGTAATTTGCCTCCTGCTGGAGGCGGTCAAATCTATCGGTGGCAGCCTGACCGACTGTCACGATCTGAAGCGCGACGATATCCATCAAACCGCTTTCTTTTGACGCGAAGTAATCCGCCAGGCACAGGCTTTCTCCCGCGTCCTGCCTGGGGAAGTTGAACCGGGATAATTCGATTGGATTTTTCGACTTTATGGAAGCCGGTTGATACACTATGAGGTCGTTCCCGTCAGACTGGCAGGGCCAGTACCCATACATACCCTGTGGCTGCAGCCAACCTTCTTTGCTGGCCTGTTTTAACATGGTTACCAGACGATCTTCGTAGTCTGCCCGCAGTTTCTTCCACTCTTCACCGTGGGTGTTTTTTGCCCCCCATGAAAGGCGGAAGAGTTCATTTTTTGATAGGCACTGATACACGGCTTCCAGCGGCATTTTCTTCACCAGCCTCGGGCCGTATTCATCAACTCTGGGTATCCTGGCTGCTGGTGTAACAGAGGATTTTGTTTCTTCAGGTTTGGAACCTGCTGGTTCACGCACCTGACCCAATTCATAGCGTGCCTGTTCACGAATTTTTTCCATAAAGGCAGGCTTTTCGTTTGGATTGATCAGCGTATCCATTGTGGAAAGACCTTCAAAAGCGTCTTTGCAATAAAAAACACCCGGTTCGTAAAAGGAATTTTCTTCGGTCATCAAAATACGCCGGCCGAATTTCTCGTTGATCGCCGCACCACCAATCAAGACCGGGAAGCTCAATTTCCGACGCTGAAGCTCATTAATTATCAACGGCATCTGCTTGCTGGTGCTGACAAGCAGGGCGCTCAGCCCTATGGCGTCCGCTTTTAATTCGACGGCTTTAGAGATGATGGTTTCCGCCGGTACCTGTTTTCCCAGATCATGAACGGTATACCCGTTATTGGAGAGGATGGTTTTGACCAGGTTTTTTCCGATATCATGCACGTCACCGTACACAGTGGCCAGAACCAGAGTCCCTTTACCGGCGCCTTCCTTGCGTTCCAGATACTGCTCCAGGTGGGAGACGGATTTCTTCATCACTTCCGCCGATTGCAAAACAAAGGGAAGGATCAATTCGCCGGAGCCAAATTTATCGCCAACGTCCTTCATCGCCGGCAGAAGAACTGTGTTTAAAATTTCCACTGACCGGTCTGAACGGCTTTTCTCCGCATCTTCTGCAAGCAATTCCTCGAGGTCGTCTTCGATACCGTCTTTCACGCGGTGCACGATCTTCCAGTGGACGCGTTCCGCGGCGTTAAGTCCTTCGAGGGGAGAGACCTGTGATTCGGGTTTTTGTCCCGTGCTTCCGCTGGCTTCAAAATATTCTATAACCCGTTGAAGAGCATCCGGCCTGCGATTGAAGATCAGGTCATTGGCCAGTTCCCGCTCGGCTTCAGGGATGTCTGAATATGGGGTAATGGTAGCCGGGTTGACGATCGCCATATCCAGGCCTGCCTGAACCGAGTGATACAGCATGGTGCTGTTGATCACCGCGCGGGCGCCCGGCTTGAGACCAAAGCTGACATTGCTCACGCCGAGTGAGGTCAACGCGCCGGGGAGTTCCTTTTTTATCAACCGGATGCCTTCCAGTGTTTCTTTGGCGGAATCCAACAATTCTTCCTGCCCGGTTGCCAGGGTGAAAGTAAGGTCGTCGAATACGATGTCACAAGGCTGCAGGCCGTGGTCATTTACCGCAATATCCAGTATCCGGCGGGCAATGGCGAGTTTCCGTTCGGCCGTCTTGGCCATACCTTCCTCGTCTATTGTCAGCGCAATTACCGCGGCGTTGTATTTCTTGGCCAGAGCAAAAATTTTATCGGCTTTCGCGCGGCCGGATTCCAGGTTGGTGGAATTTATCAGGCTGCGTCCGGGGGCGGTTTTCAAAGCCTCTTCCAGAACATCCGGTTCAGTAGAGTCAATGATGAACGGGGCTTTGACAACCGGAGAAAGAGCTTTGATGATGTTATGCATCATGTCGGCCTCATCGGTGCGTTCTGTGAGGGCAACGCACAAATCAAGGCCGTGCGCGCCGCTGTCAATTTGATCACGGGCGATGGTGATCATCGCATCGTAATCGTCCGCCAGGAGGACCTGTTTGAATTTGCGGCTGCCCTGGGAATTGAGGCGTTCACCGATCAGAAAGGGCGCCGGTTCCTGCTGCATCGGGGTGGCAGAAACAGAGGATGCCAGACGTGGAACTGCCTGAATCTCATGAGTCGCGGAGGTCTTCCCGTTTAATGACTGTACCAATTGCCGTAAATGTTCCGGTGTGGTACCGCAGCAACCGCCAACCACCCTGACACCGAATTTTGTGACAAATTCTGTAAGTGATTCAGCGAATGGTCCCGGTTTCAAAGGATAAACGGCCTGCCCGTCAATGTTCAAGGGGAGACCGGCATTTGGAATACAGGAAACAGGCAGCGTGGTTTGCTCTGTCAATTGTTGAATGGGATCACGCATATAATCCGGTCCGGTGGAACAATTCAGACCAATGACGTCAGTCGGCAGGCCTTCCAGGATAGTATCCACTGCGTTGATATCGGTGCCCAAAAGCATTCTTCCTGTGGTATCCAGTGTTACCTGTGCCTGAATTGGCAACCATACCCCGGTTTCTTCGAAGGCTTGCTGAATGCCCAGTATGGCCGCTTTTACTTCCAGTATGTCCTGGGATGTTTCAATCAGTAATAGATCCACACCGCCGGTGATCAATCCTACAGCCTGTTCACGGAAGATATCGACAAGCTCGTCGAATGTGATATTTGAGAGTTCGGGATCATTCATCGAGGGAAGTTTCCCTGTTGGCCCCATGGACCCGGCAACAAACCGCGGCTGACCGGCCGCGCTGAAATCGTCAGCGCATTTCCGGGCCAGTGTGGCAGCAGCAATATTTATTTCAAGAATCCGGTCCTGCAATCCATATTCCTTCATTGTCAGGCGGTTGGATCGGAAGGTGCAGGTCTCAATAACATCTACTCCGGCTTCGAGAAAGGAACGGTGAACTTTTTCTACAGCCTGAGGGTAGGTAATCACAAGGTAATCATTGCACCCGTTGGTTGACTCCCCTCCGAAATGTTCCGGTTTCAGGTTTTGCACCTGAAGATTGGTCCCCATGGCGCCGTCAAACACAGCCACGCGTTTTTCCAGCAGGTCAAGGTATCGGCGATTGGTGAATTTTCTGGTCATAAATAATTCCCTTTCACAGGGGAATACAGATATCCAACAGGCTAGAAAAGCCTGTTCTAATCCCCTGAGAGTATGTATTTAGAGTGCTGAAATCGATGGGGTTCAGCCGTGTTTACCGATATTACCACAATAATCAGACGGTCATTATCCGGTTGCGGCCGGCTTCTTTTGCCATGTATAAGGCGCGATCCGCGGTGTCAATCAGTTCAGTAAGATTGTCCATTTCTTTGGTCAATTCGGCGACACCAATACTGATCGTGGTGGAGAGGTTACCGGCATCTGTTTTGAACACACGGGCAGCAATGGCCTCTCTAAACCGGTTGGCGATCTGATACGCCTGATCAAGGTTGTTTTCAATCAATAGAACAACGATTTCATCTCCGCCATAGCGGGCTATAATATCAATTTCCCGAAATCCAGAACGGCAGCAATCTGCTACCTGGTTGAGAATCTGATCTCCGGCGATATGCCCATATGTGTCATTGATGGATTTGAAGTTATCCAAATCCATGATCGCCACAGATAACGGGTGATCAAACCTTCGGGCACGGTCAATTTCACGCCGTCCCAGATCCATCAACCCGCGGCGGTTAAACAGGGCGGTCAACTCATCAGAGATGGCCATCTTCTGAGCTTCCTGTTGTAAATGAGCGTTTTCGATGGCTGTCGCGGCAAGATCTACAAAAGACTGCAATTTGTCAACATGTTCACGGGTAAAAAAACCGGGTTTTACATTTTCAAGAGAAAGAAAGCCGGCTACTTTCCCTTTAATTTTGATCGGACATCCAAGGTATGAATGGGTTTGCGTGTCACCGGCAAGTGAGGACCACGCGGGGTAAAGGGCAATATCCGGGATCAATAAAGGGCTTTCTGTTCGTTTCATCGTCCGAAGTGTTTGAAAATCATTAATTGACAGATTTTTTAATGACGCCATTTTCTTGTGGAAGCCGGAAAATCCTGAACGACCTATACCAGAGAGCATCCCGCGATCACCAATGAGGATAATACTGGATACATCTACCGAAACCACATCACCGACGGCTGCTAAAACCCGGGATAACACTTCATCCAGATCCAGCGGACTGTTGACCAGTGAGGCGGCATTTTTTAACGCATTGGCGAGTGTACGCTGGTCACGTTCACGATATGACGAAGTGATCGAATCTGTAATGTCTCGGCTTACCATTACCACTTTATCAGTTTCAAATGGAGAGATCGTACCAGAATACCAGTGTTCCTGTCCGTTCACATCAACGCAGTAATCGATCACCCTTGTCTGATGAAATTGCAGTGCGTCTTGAATCTGCTCTAATACTTCAGATGCCTGCGGTTGGGGAAGAATTCGGAGTATGTTCTTCCTGTGACTATCGCCCACTGTACCGGTGGTGCGGTGATGTCCGT
>CAYQTY010000060.1:0-9619 GCA_964420535.1 uncultured Leptolinea sp.
AACGCGGCGATGCGGTCACGCACGGCGCCCCAGTCAGACATAATGAAGCCTTCGAAGTCCCATTCCTTTTTCAGAATGTCTGTCAGTAAATACGAATTCTGGGAGGCAAAGGTGCCGTTGATTTTGTTGTATGAGCACATCACCGTCCAGGGTTTGGCCTGTTTGACGGCTTTTTCGAACCCGGCGAGGTAGATCTCGCGGAAAGTGCGTTCATCGATCACCGCGTTGATGCTGAAGCGCTGGAATTCCTGGTTGTTGGCAGCATAGTGTTTCAGTGACGTTCCCACGCCCTTGCTCTGAACCCCGTTGATCATGCTGGCAGCCATTTCGCCGGCCAGATAGGGGTCTTCGGAGAAGTATTCAAAATTGCGGCCGCCCAGCGGGGAACGCTTCATGTTCGCGCCGGGGCCGAGAAGAACGTCAACGTTCAGGGCGATACATTCTTCTGCCAGTGCTTCACCCATTTCACAAATCAAGTCACGGTTCCAGGTGGAAGCCAGGCAGGAAGCGGTGGGGAAACAGGTAGAAGGCAAACTGGCAATGGCCATCGAATTGGCATCCGGCACTTTGCGCACGCCGTGAGGCCCATCGGAGACGATTAATTCGGGGATGCCCAGCCGTTCCACCGGGGTTGAAGTCCAGGCGGTGGCTCCGGTGCACAGCGCGGCTTTTTCTTCCAGGGTCATCTGTGAAATAATTTTTGCGATATCTTCAGACATTCGTATCTCCTACATAAGAAGTGATTTTCATGTTAACCCGCGCCGTGCGCGTAAGAATCGTAGACCGAACGGATGGTAAGGGCCGCTTTGACCTGATCTTCCGTCCAGCCATCGGAAACCGGAACGCTGACCGTCACCGTGCGGCCGGCGGGGAGGTCAAAATAGTTGTCACTGAACACTACGATGGCGTCACCCAGGGTCAGTTCCACCAGGCGGGCGAAGGACAGACAGGTAAGGTCAATACGAACCTGTCCGCCAGCCACCGTCACTCTTGAAGAAATTTGCGGATCTTTAAGTTTCAGATGTTTGGTGGGAATGAAGAAGGCAGCCTTGCGGGAAATGACTTTACCATCTTTGTACAGGTCGGCCACAAACACCATGTCACGGCGGTTGTCTTCATCCAGAAAGGATGTGAAGTCCTTTTCGTAAACGGCTGTCACACCGGCCGCCGGTGCTTTAACGGCGGCTTCGGCGGTTTCCAATACCTTACCGTCCAGCGTTTCAAGGCTCATTTTGACGGTACCATCCCAGGGTTTCAGCGCGTCGTTGGTTACATACACACTCTGGCTTTCGGGCGAGTCTTTGATGGAAAGCAACAGCGGCGCGTAGAAGTGACGGGCGGCATAGTGCAGGGCTTTCCAGCGGCCGAAATAATCCAGGCTGGACCATGATGCCACCGGCCAGCAGTCATTCAACTGCCAGTATAAAATGCCGGAAACGCGTTCCGGATAGCGGCGCCAGTGTTCCACACCGTAGCGAATACCTTCGGCCTGTAATACCAGGCTCAGGTAGACCAACGATTCAAAATCTTTAGGCAATTGGAAGGTATCCAGCATCTGGGCTACCATCAACTGATTGCCGCTGTCATTCTTCTGATGGCATTCCATGATGTACGATGTCATGTTAAGGTCATCGTCGCCGGCATAGGTACGGATTGTTGGCATGGGAGGCAGCGCCTGGAAGCCAAATTCGCTCATGAAGCGCGGATACTGGTTACGGTAGGCCGAGAAGGATTTGCGGCCGTGCCACACATCCCAGTAGTGGGCGTCGCCCTTCTGCTGGCCGTTCGGGTTGTCAAACGGGGTGTTGGATGACGGCGAACTGGGCCAGTAGGCGCGGGATGGATCTTCCGCTTTGCACCAATCGGGCAGGATATGGTGGAAGAATTTGTCGTAGGCGGCTTTCAGGTCCTGGTACTCGGGTGCTTTCCAGCCCCATTCCACCCAACCCTGTTCCATTTCATTGTTGCCGCACCACAGGGCAAGGCTGGCGCGGTGACGCAGCCGGCGGATATTCTCTACGGCTTCCACATGCAAATTTTCTAGAAACTCGGGGTCACTTAGCGGGTAGACACTGCAGGCGAAGACAAAGTCCTGCCAGACCAGAATACCGTATTTGTCGCACAGATCATAAAAACGCTCATCTTCATAGAAGCCGCCACCCCACACCCGCAGCATGTTCTGGTGGGTGGCAACCATGTCTTTGAAGAGGCGTTCGATGAATTCATCGGTCACCCGGGTGGGGAAGGAATCTGCCGGGATCCAATCAGATCCTTTGACGAAGACCGGCACACCGTTGACCACGAAGGTGAATGATCTGCCCCATTCATCCGGCTGCTGGCGCAGTTCCAGTGTACGCATACCCATCCGGTATTCGCGCCGGTCAAGAATTGTATCCTCTTCATTGATTTCGATGACCACTTTGTACAGCGGCTGCTCGCCATAACCATTCGGCCACCAGAGCTGCGGATTGGGAATCAGGATACGCAGCGGTTCATTCTTATCTTTGTTAAATAACCGGCTAGTGTTGTAGAGTTGACCATCAGGCGTGGTAATGTGCATACTGCCCCTGCAGGGTTTGTCATTGGGGCAGTCAACGGTGAGACTGGCTTCCACGGCTACCTGGCCTTCGGAATGCTGCTGTTTAAGGTGCACATCTGTAATGCGTGCGCCTTCATAACCTTCGAGGCGAATATCTTTCCAGACGCCAATCGGGGGTAACTGAGGACCCCAATCCCAGCCGAACTGACAGGGGGCTTTACGGATGTACGGGCTGCCGGGAATAGATTGCGAAACTCCAAATAGCGCACGGCTGGCCTGTTTTCCGGCTGTGAATTTGACTGGAGATGCGAAGGTGATGGTCAAAATGTTCTCGCCAGGAAGAAGATGGGGCTTTACATCCCAGCGGTACTGGCGGAACATGTTGTCTGTTTTGCCCAGGTCATGGCCGTTCAGGTTGACAGTGGCCAGTGTGTCCAGACCGTCACACGCAAGTTGGATAAAGGGCAGATCGAATAGATCGCGTGAAGCAAGGAATTGCAGGCGGTAATCCCAGTCACTCTCCGCCACCCAGCGTACCCGTTTCTCATTGTCACCTACGAACGGGTCGGGGGTGCGACCCAACGAGAGCAGGTCAAGGTGTACGCTGCCTGGAACAGAGGCGGGTTGCCAGTCATCTGCTCCGGTTTGCCGGAATTTCCACGCTCCGGTTAACGATTGATATCTCATAACCACAGGCTCCTAAACAATAAGATCGCACCACACCTTCAACAGCGAACCCGGCCTATACTTTCTCGTAATTGACAGTTGAAAGGTCCCAGGGTTCATGGATCTTGGGAACGTCGTTGATCAGCCGGCGGGTATAGCTTTCACGTGGTGACAGGATCACTTCATCCGCAGATCCGTGTTCGATCAATTTCCCGTGTTCCATTATATAGACAGTATCCGAAACAAAGTACGCCAGTCCTATATCGTGGGTGATGAAGATGAGGGTCATACCGGTCTCATCACGTAATTTCATCAACATCTCCAGAATGGTAGCCCGGGAGCAGGCATCGATCATAGAGGTAGGTTCATCCGCCAGCAGGATCTTGGGCTTCAGCAGGAAAATGCGCGCGATCATCAACCGCTGCATTTGACCCCCCGAAAGCTCAAAGGGGTATTTATTGGTGAGTTCGTCAAATTTCAGGTTGACAAAGCTGCACGCTTCGGTCATCAGCGCAAGTTTTTCTTCTTTCGAATACTGACGGCCATTGCGCATGTTGATGCAGTCCAGCAGTACCGAATCCACTTTCTTAAACGTGTTGTATGAACTATACGGATCCTGGAAGATGGCCTGGATCTTTTTCCAGTATTCCTTCTTCTTCCATGGTGTGCTGATATCGCGTTTTTCGCCCTGGAAGAAAATGTCACCTTCCGTGGTGCTGATTAGACCCAACAGCATTTTCGCCAGGGTTGTCTTGCCGCTGCCTGATTCACCTACAATAGAGACGATCTCGCCCTCGCGGAAGTCGAAGTCAACATGGTCTACGGCTACCGTCTTTTGCGCGCCCAGACCGAACACTTTCGTCAGGCCTTGCCCTCTGAGGCAGGAATTACCGGTTTTCGTCATTTTGATATTCCTTCCTCAGTTTGTCTTCACTGAAGATGCAGCGGTATGAACGATCTTCCGCGATGTGACGCATCTCAACAGATTGTGTGCGGCATTCGGGTTGAACAAATTTACAACGGTCGGCAAAGCGGCAGCCGCGAGGAGGTCTCTTGAGGTTTGGCGGTACGCCAGGGATAGCCGTCAGATGTGCGCTGCGCAGGCCGCTCTCGGGCACGATGATCGAGCCCATCAGGCCTTTAGCGTACGGATGGATGGGGTCGAACACCGTCTGTTTGGCGGTGCCTTTTTCCACGATCTGGCCGGCATACATCACCATAATGTCATCCGTCACATTGTAGAGCAGGGGTAATTCGTGTGTGATGAAGATCATCGATTTGACATACCCCTTGTCCATCAGGTCCTTCAGCATTTTGATGACCATCTTCTGGGAAGTTACATCGAGAGCGGATGACGGTTCATCCGCGATCAGGATTTTCGGGCACAAGATGACCGATGTGGCGATAACTGTTCGTTGCTTCATACCGCCGGAAAGCTCCACCGGGTACTTCTGCAGAACGTCAACCGGCAGGCCGAGGTCGGCGAAGCGGTCACATGCCAATTCGTGGATTTCCTTCTTTGTGGCCTTCGGGTCGTGCGCCTGGATCACATCTTCGATCAGATGGATGATCTTCTGTGTGGGATTGAGGGCGTTCATGGCTGCCTGTGGAATGTAGGCGATTTCTTTACCCAGAATGGAATGGCGGATCTCATCCGGGTCCATCCCCGATATAGTACGACCGTCGATGATGATGTCACCGCTCATGTAGTGCAGCGGGGCAAAGTAGTACCCCATCAGGCTCAGCGCCAAGGTTGATTTGCCGCAGCCTGATTCGCCTGCGATACCCAGAGATTTGCCTTCCTCTACTTTAAGGGATACATGGTCAACCGCGTACACATCTTCATGGTATCGGGTGATATATTTTGTGGTCAATTCGTTGACCTGCAGCATAACTTTTCCCATAGGTTTCACCTAGTCCCTTAGTGCCGGATTGAACACCTGATCGAGCCCGGTATTCATCAAGTTCATCGAGAAGGTGATCAGCGCGATGACCACCAGAACCGGGAAGTAAGCCCACCATTTGCCCAAAATTTGCGCCTGGTAGATCATAGCCCAGTTCATCATCAAGCCCAGCGTGGGGACTTCTGTGGTGCGCGGCCCCAACCCGAGGATAGAGAGGCTGGCTTCCGCCAGAATGGCAGATGAAATTTGCAGGATCAACGCCATCACCACATATGAAGCGATGTACGGCAAAATGTCGTTGGTGATGATATACAGGGTGGAATGGCCGGAAAGTTTCGAGAGGTTGACATGGTCACGGTTGCGCAGGGAAATGACCTGTGAACGCACTGCCCTGGCCGTCCACACCCAGGAGGTCAGGCCGATCACCAGAGCGATGGTGATGGCGCCGCGTTTGTCCTGTCCGATGGAGAAGGAGATGAGGATCAACAACACAAACGAAGGGATGACCGTGAACAGGTTTGTGATGAACATGATGATGTCATCCACAAAACCGCCGATATACCCGGCCAGTAAGCCGAGCGCCAACCCGATGAGTGTGGCCAGTAAGCCGGCTACAAAGCCGATCTGCAGTGAGACTTCGGTAGCTTTGATCAGTTCCGTCAGCACATCACGCCCGAAGTTATCGGTGCCCAGTGCCAGTAAACGCACACTGGAGACATCGTTGACATTCACATAATCGGACTGGTTGACCAAGCCGGATTGTTCCAGAACACCGGTTTGCGCGTTTTTCATGGCGATGATCGCGCCTTCAGTGGATAGCAGCCCCTTCAGGGAATTATTCAGGCGCTGGTAGTACCGTTGTTTCGCAAAGGTCATTCCCGGGAATTTTTTGTTGGGTTCATAGTTCTTTTCCCAGAGGTTGATCAGCTTCTCTGTATCCGCGCTGTTGACCTCATCGGTAGGAAGGCCGGCGGTAGTCAGCCAGGTGATCATATCCGCGCGTTCCTGGTCACCCAGCTTACTGGCAATACGCTTTTCCGCGGCATCTTTAATGTTGAGCTGGTATTTGGTAGAAGCATTGATGGCATCATAATTACTGACATACAGCCCCGGCGGAAAGAAGGTTCCCTGCCCGATGATCTCAAGAGGTGACGCGGTAACAAAGAGGGGATAGACAATCACAGTGATCAGAATAAAGACAAAGATACAAAAACCAACCAGGAATTTGCCGGAATGAAATACTTGACGTAAGGTATTTTTCATTTATTCATCCCTGCCTAATCAGATTGGGCTGCTTTGATCCGGGGATCAATCAGGCCGTAGATCATTTCAATAATGAAGTTGGCGATCAGCACCATGAAGGTGATGATGATCGTGGTACCAGAGATCAGGGGATAATCCTGCCCCATGACGGCTGTCAACATGGTGTAACCCAGGCCGGGATAGCTGAAAATGATCTCAGCCACCAGCGCGCCGCCGACCATGGTGCCAATCGACAATGCCAGTCCGGTGATCTGCGGGAGCATGGCGTTGCGGAACACGTACCCGATGATCTTCCGGTCTTTTATGCCGAGGAACCGGCTGTATTTCACGTAATCCGCGTTCAATTCATAGATAGCCATGGAACGCATGCCGATGGCCTGCCCGCCGATGGCGATCAATACGATGGACCAGAAGGGTAGCTGGTAGTGGATAAATACCGACCAGATGAAATCCCAACTGAAGTTGGGGATCATATCAAAACCATACCCCCCGGAAGTGGGGAGCCATTTCAAATTCACACCAAAGATAACCAGTAAGATAACGGCCATTCCAAAGGCCGGGAGATTGCTGACGAAAATACTGACGGGGAGCAGAACTTTGTCAAAACCTTTTTTAAGATACGCGGCCAGTGCTCCAAGTGTGTTGCCGATCAACCAGCCGACGATGATCGCCGGAAATTGCAGGCCGATCGTCCACCAGATGGAAGAAGAAATAATGTCTCCCACCGGGCGGGGATACTGGCTGAATGACGCTCCAAAATTGCCATGGAGTACATTTGTTACATACAGAAAGAATTGGTCAAGAAGGGGTTTATTCGTGCCGAAGGTCTCGGCGTATTGCTCATACACGGCTTTCATGCCGGTTGAGCTTGACATACCCTGGGCGATGCGGGCTACAATGGCGGCAACCGGGTCGCCCGGCATGAGGCGGGGAAGGGTGAAATTCAAAATGAAAGCGAATACAGCAGTCACCAGTAACCAGATTAGCTTATTAAGAAAATACTTCCAGTAACCTTTCAATGCCATACCTCCCGGCTTTAGATAACAGCCATGTTCCGGAAACCCCGGAACATGGCTGTTCCTGCTGTATTACATATTATTTGACGAGTGTGAGGTTGTAAAGGCCGGCAATGCTCCAGCCATCGGTCAGATCCAACGGAGGAACGGCCGGATTGGTTCCATCACCTTCGTGCGGGAAGTTCGTCCATACTGATTCGTTCACAGTGTGGAAGGACTGCGGGCGGTACATCAGGGTGAAGGAGGGAACATCGGTAAGGTACGCTTTGACGATTTCAGTGTACATTGATTTCAGTTTGGCGGGATCGGTTTCATTCGGGATCGCGTTGATGATCTCGTCAACTTTGGGGTTCTTGTAACCACCCCAGTCACCGTTCCAGTTGTTCTTGGTTTCGGCGTACTTGGAGTTCAAGAATTTATTGATGCGGCCCCAGGGCTGGGTCGGGCCGGCGCCATCGTTGTACATCATGAAGATGTCATAACCTTCGGCGAGCGGCCAGTTGGTGATAACGGTCTGGTAAACAGCCCATTCGGGGTAGTTGGTGGTGATATCGACACCGATTTCTTTACCGGCGGCGGCAACAACTTCAATGGCAGCCTGCCAGTCAGACCAACCGTTAGGGCAGGTGGCGGTGTACTGCAGTTTCTTGCCTTTGTATTCACGCCAGCCGTCACCATCAGAGTCTTTGACACCGGCTTCGTCCAGCAATTTCTTGGCGCCTTCGATGTCTTTGCCAGCCCATTGCAGGTCTTTGACGGCATCATGGTCGAACAAAGCCTGTTCACCGGGAGTGGGGTTCATGAGGGAGCGGGGAACCTGGGTGAAGGTAGCGGACTGGTTGGTCATAGCATTGGCGATGATGGTGTCATAGTCAACAGCCATGGCGATGGCTTTGCGGATCGCGGCATTGTCCAGACCATAGGAGCCCATATTGAAGAAGGCGGTCGGGAGACTGGCGCCGATACCGTAGGGGGCATCCGCGAGGTAGGTGGAAATCGGCAGGTTATCTTTTTCCCAGAGTTCCTGGACATTGGAGTTGAACTGCTGGCTGACGTCAACCTCACCGGCTTTCAATGCGGTGGTGCCGGCGGCATTGTCTTTGAAGATAACGTGGGCAAGGTACTTGGGGGCGGGGAGTTTGCCGAACATGCTGGCATCCTGTCCCCAGTATTTGTCATCACGGATTAAGACAACTTTGGTTTCATCGGCGAAGTATTTCTTGTAAGGGCCGGAGGAAATAAAGTCTTCGGCGGTGTCAGCCATGAATTTGGCGGCATCTTCACCAACGCGTTTTTCCAACTTCTGGGTCCAGGCTTTCTGGATGACGTAGTTGGTGCTCAGGTAACCCTGAACCTGCAGGGGGTTCACGGGGGTTTTTCCATTCATCTTGGCTTTGACAACAACGGTGGAAGCGTCTTTTGCTTCGATGGTGTCAACATATTCTTTGTAATTGGCGCCAACGTTGTCGTTATATTTGAGGTGGGCAGCCCAGGTATAGGCTACATCTTCAGCGGTGACAGGGGTTCCATCACTCCACTTGGCGGCTTTGTTGATCTTGAAAGTGATCGCGGTTTTGGCATCGTCCCATTTGTAGTCGCCATCGGCCAGCAGAGGATACTGCTTGCCATCCATCATATTGTACAGATAGGGTGTCTCGAAAATAGTTACGCGGGCATTGTCCTGTTGGGCAATAACCAGGGCGTTGTTACAGTTGGATGAATAAGGGTTCCAGCAGACAACGGGTCCCCATTGTTGGCCATTGAAATACAGGGTTTCTTCGCGGGGTAAGTTTGTGTCATCGCTCTTGGGTGACGGGCTTACGGACCAGGCTCCCAGCAGCATGCTGAGAATGATGAGCAGACTTGCAATTGCCAATAACTTTTTCGACATCTGTGATTCTCCTCTAGTTTTGTGGTTTCGAGAATGCTATACAGACAACAACTTGAATAAAAATCCTTTCAGATTTAATGCCATCCGGTAACGTGTGCTTCCGGTGGTGGTCACCGCGCACTATTACAGAATGGTACCCTTATCAGGGTTTGAAGCCTCCTTTTCCCGACATGATCAGCCGATCATTGTGATTCAAACAAGAATCTGATGCCTTATTTTTAGAACAATAGATTTTTTGAAGATATCGGGTAAATGGATGATTTGAATGTAATGGAATGTAATAAATATGATGGATAAAAATCATGAGGGAGTAAGATTTTATTGAAATAGTTACCCAACA
>CAYQTY010000060.1:9629-13737 GCA_964420535.1 uncultured Leptolinea sp.
TAACTTTTATTTTTGGAGTTAGGTCATCGCTACTCCCCGAAAAACTACAGTAATCAATAACTATCTGTGTTGCGAAAACGACAGTTTGGAAGTGGGATCATCGCACTGGTTCAAATGGCTGGAATCTGTTGACCGGTTTTCGTATAAAACGGCGGATTTCAGTTTTGTTGCCCAGAAGGAAAAACGGCGGAACGGTGCGTACTGGTATGCCTACCGCAGGTCGGGTAGGCTGCTGAAAACTTACCTGGGTAAGACCAGCGATCTGACCCGAGAGAAACTGGAACAGGCAGCAAGGAAATTAACCAATCAGAACCTTTTGACATCCATCCAGACTCAATCACCGGGAGCGGCTTTTTCCCCTTTCGAATCATCTATTTCGTCATCGTATTACCAGAGCACGAAAGTAAATGTACCGGTTGTTCCCCGTCAACTTGTGACACGGCCGCGCCTGACGCGCAAGATGATCACTCCACTAACATTAATATATGCCCCTAGCGGATTTGGGAAGAGCACTTTGATCAATGACTGGAAGCAATCCTGTGGTTTCCCGGTCGCGTGGTTGACTCTGGATACCAGTAATAACCACCTTAAACAATTCTGGTTCTCCATTATTATGGCAATGAACACCACCGGTCATGAATTTGGAAAAGATCTGTACGACTATTTACATACCTCGCCGCATCCCAACGCGGAGGCGATTGCGTTGCGGTTTATGGCAGATATTAAAAGCTTACAGGAACGCATCCCGTTGGTTGGACTGGTAATAGATGATTTTCACCGGATCAACCATTCTGAAATATATGCATCTGTGCAATTCTTGTTTGAGCAAATGCCCGCGAATTTTCAACTGGTTATCGCGGGGCATAGTAAGCCCCCGTTTTCTATGGGCAGTTTACGCGCGCGAGGGATGTTGACGGAACTGGATACAAACGATCTACGCTTCACGCCCGAAGAAGGGATGACCTATCTGCTTCAATACATGCCCTCTTCCAGCCTGTCATCGGATGACCTGTCAAAACTGGTAAAACGCACGGAGGGATGGGCCGCCGGTTTGACATTGGCCGCGTTGGCTTTTGGCAAACAGGAGAATCCCCGCCGGTTTGTCGATTCGTTTACCGGGGCGCATATTTATATGCGGGAATACTTCCTCGAGACTGTACTTCAAAGGTCCAATCAGGAAACGCAGGATTTCCTGCTTAAGACAGCCATCCTGAAAAACCTGACCGGAAAACTGTGTGACGCGGTCACATTGCAGAAAAATGGAGAAGAGATGCTGAAGCGTCTCTGGGATGAGAACCTGTTTATTGTGAGACTTGAGGAAGAAGGTTGGTACAGGTACCATGATCTGTTCGCAGAAATGCTGCTCAGCCAGTTGAAGGCGAATGCTCCGGATGAGATACCCCGCCTTCACAAGAGGGCCGCGAAATGGTACCGTGATAAATTGGATCCGGCGGAAGCGATATATCATTTGATCGCCACGGAATCATGGGAAGAGGCAGCCCTCCTGATCGAAGAGACGGCCCTGCGGGAATTGGAGCAATATGGAGAAGACTCTCGTCTTCTACGCTGGCTCCAGGAACTGCCCGAATCAATTGTCCAGAAACATAAAACACTTTTGTTTGTCTACCTGCGCCTGGCAATCAATGCCATGTCAACCAGCGCCATTTCCGCTTATTTATCACGGATCGAAAATGACCTGTCGAACAAATCATCATCGAACCTAACCCTGGATGAGATCGCGGTACTGGACGAAATACTGAAAATCCGGCGAACGTGGAGCAAGGGAATAGCTTATATTCCGCCTTTGCAAGATGGCAGTCCCAACGAAACCAAGTGGGATCTTTTGAACGGGGTTCAACTGCTGCGGCAAGGTTTTGGACCGGTCAATACCGCCTGGGCGCAACAGGTCTACGCACTGATACAAAGCGCGCAAAAACAGAAGAATTTGTTTGTGCTATTAATGGCCGGAGGAGGCTTGTCACGGCGGATATTTAATGAAGGCCAGTTCAGGCGCAGCGAAAAACTGGCCCGCACGGTTCTTGAACAGGCGCTGAGTCAGCTTGGCAGGCTGCCTGAAACGGCCAGTATTGCTTTGACCACGATCGGAAATATCTATCTGGAACAGGATGACCTCGTCACCGCCCAAAAATTTCTTGATCAAGCGGCGGAAGTTGATCCCAATCCGACGAGTTCCAATATGCTTGTTCAATGCGCCATTCAACGCATGGAGATACAACTGGCACAGAAGAATTATTCCGATGCGTTGGGTATTATTCATGCTATTCAGGAACTGCATTTAAAGCGTCCTTCCGGCGGGTGGACGGATTATGATCTCACCGCCTATGAAGCCATGATCCATGTTCGTAAAGGAGATACAGTGACCGCGATGCAGCTCTTGGTCTCAGGCGAGAATACCGGAATCACGAGCCTGTCAGAAATGATAATGGCGGAAGTTTTGCTATCGCGCGGGGAGATCGAACCGGCTATTCAGATACTCGATGTTTTGTTGGCAGAGAGCAAGCACGGGTTGCACTCTGTTCCCATGATGCGGGTGAGGTTATTGTTGGCTCGCGCGTATTACCAGCAGCATAATATCAACCAATCACTGCATGTGATTAAAGAGGCGTTACGGTTGGCTGAACCAGAACACTACATCAGGCCATTTCTGGAAGGGGACGAGAATTGTCTGCAATTATTGGCGCTTGTACTTGAAACGGCAAAAATGCCTGAAGAGGTCAATAAATTCATACGCGATATTCTCCATAAAACAAACTACAACCTGAGCGGCAACACGATCTCTCAGCAAGAAATGCAGGTGCTCAGCCGGTCGGCTTCCATAAGCCAACGCGAACAAGATATTTTACGCTTGATCAGCGCAGGATATTCCAACAGTCAGATCGCGTCAAAATTATGCCTGTCAGTCAGCACGGTAAAAACCCACGTGGGTAATATTTTTGTAAAACTGGGGGTAAAAAACCGTGCACAGGCAATTATTAGCGCCCGGGAATTAAAAATTGCTTAAGATATATCATCCACCTTATATCTAATTTTCACCCAACCGGTGAAATCCAAATGCATCAATAGGTTCACGGATTGACTTCCACCCAGATGCCATCAGAATTCGTGACAATTTCCTTAATGTCAAAGTGCTTGCTGGCAATTTTCTCAAGGGCTAGAGTAATCCGTTCGGAACTGGAATTTAAATCCCAATCAGCATCTGATAATCCAAAAGGCAATTCCGCGTGAGAAAAAAGCACCAATGAATATGGCACATTAGTGGTTCTGATAAATGGGACGGAAAACATTTCATCGTTTATATAAATAGAATTCAATATATGCAACGAGAAATTCAGACAATCAGGGCAATTGGTAAGAACTGGTTTATCCGAAGAAAGTGGATTCAATTTGAGATATGCAATCAAACGATCATTTTTTATTTTTGCGGTAGGCAGAAATACATAACTCTTATAGGCTGATGTTTGCAGGGATAATAAATGGCTGATTGAAGGTATTACCAACGCTAGAAACAATATTCCCGAGAGTGTACTCTTAATAACCAAGCCTTTGAGCCCCTTTGATGGCTTGATGGCAAGAATCGAATGAACGATCAAGGTAATCATTGGTACGATTATGGGGGCCAAAAATCTATCGCTTACAGTTGAGTTAGCAACAATAGAGAGTGAAACCCAGAAAAATCCGATATATACAGCACAATAAAAAAGTAAAGCTGTAATAAGCAGATCTCCTTTTGAATGAGACGCCGCCCTTTCTTGCGAAAATGATCTGAGGACTAAAACAAACGCCGGCACGGCTAGGCCGGTACAAAAGATTAATACTGTCACTAATTCAGAATACGGATAGAACCAGGAGGTTATAGTACGAATAGTTTGATCAAGAATTGTTTGAATTGAGAATTCTGAGGCTGTTCGTAAACCAGTAATATTGCCTGTCACGAAATGATTACGGATTAACCAGAGGATTTCCGGAAAGGAGGATACCAAACTAAAAGACACTGCCAATACCCCGCGTTTGAGGGCTGTCAACTGCTGCAAGAGTAAGATAGTAAATACTCCCATAAGCAATCCGATGACACCGATATAGCGTATCA
>CAYQTY010000061.1:0-5428 GCA_964420535.1 uncultured Leptolinea sp.
CCAGAAATCGACCATCTGTTCGCCGGTCAGTTTTTTGCCTTCTTTACGAAGGTTGTAGGTTTTGGTCTCTTCATCGTACAGCTCGGAGGCGGCGGGATCAAGCGCGATGCAAACCTGTTCACCGGGTTTGTAACCGGCTTTGGTGATAGCTTCGAGGATGACTTCCACGGCTTCAGCGTTGGCTTTGAGGGCCGGGGCGTAACCACCTTCGTCACCAACCAGAGTGGCGTACCCGCGGGCTTTGAGCACGGATTTCAGGGTGTGGTAGATCTCGGCACCCCAGCGCAGGCCTTCCGCGAAGGAGGAAGCGCCGAAGGGCATAACCATGAATTCCTGGGCATCAGTGGACTGCCAGGCGGTGTGGGCACCGCCATTGAGGATATTCATCATCGGGACGGGCAGCACGTGGGCATACACGCCGCCGATGTAGCGGTAGAGGGGCAGGCCCAGGGCATTGGCGGCGGCTTTGGCCACGGCCAGGCTGGTGCCGAGAATGGCATTGGCGCCCAATTTGGATTTGTTGGGGGTGCCGTCCAGCTCGATCAGGGTGGTGTCAATGGCTTTCTGCTCGGCGGCATCCCAGCCCAGCAGTTCTTCCGCGATGATGGTGTTGACGTTCTCAACAGCTTTCAAAACGCCTTTGCCCAGGTATCGGCCTTTGTCGCCGTCGCGCATTTCCAGCGCTTCGTGAATACCGGTGGAGGCTCCGGAGGGAACCGCGGCGCGGCCCCAAGTACCATCGGCCAGAATGACTTCTACTTCCACGGTGGGATTGCCGCGAGAATCGAGAATTTCCTGTGCCTGTACAGCTTCAATAACAGTGTCCATTTTGTCCCTCGGATAGTAAAGAATTATTGGCGAAAAACGCCAGTGGATAACAATTCAATTAATAAGTATACCCGATATCACCTGATACCGAATTCAAAATAGCTTTAGTGTTTGGAGATAAAACTGATGATTATTTTCCCGGCAGATACCTGTATAGCCCCGATCCCCAGACATCCTTGATGAATTGCACCCGATTCTTGAACAGGCCCATATACGGATCAGAATCGGTGATCATGTACTTATTGCCGTGCAGGTACTCCATGCCAATCTTGTCCATGTACAGGTTGGCATTGCCTTCCTTGAGCAGATGGAAGTATTCCGTGGAGTTCATCAGCCCGTCTAGATTGATGATCGTGCGGTCTTTGATGAAATACGCCACCACGCCCCCACCGGTTGACCCGATCTTCGCACCTGGTGGAGTTTCTTTTTCCACGGCAACCACACCGGCCAGGTAGAGGTTCTCCCGTCCCGGTTTGACGTAATACGGAACAAAGCTGATCAGGTCCGCCGCGTACACATAGAACAGGAAGAGAGAGAAACAAACCACCATGGTCTGTTGCACATTGCGAGGCATTTTGAGGCGGGTGAGGAACGCCAGGAAAGCGTCAAACAGCACACCACCGCACAGCACCAGCAGGACCATCTCCTGCACCCAGTACCACGGCCGTGTGTTGACATAACTCGTCCCCATATACGAAACGATCTGGCACATACTTCCCGCGAAAGAGACCGGTATCAACAACCCGGTCAATGACTTACCCAGTTGCTTCCGGTACACAAAAAGCAACCCGGCGGCTGCCAGTCCCACCAACGCCCAACTGAAGACCATCTGAGTCTGATACGGGTTGTCGAAGACGGTTTTTCCAGCAGCTTCCGCCGCGTCTTCGATGCGGGTGTTGATGAGTGAAAGCAGCGGATTCCAGGGGCCGCGTTCGTTCTCCGGGAAGCCGATAATCCCCTCCCACACCTCATTCGGTCTGCCATAGACCGTGTTGGGGAGAGATCCCCACCACTGTTTGATCTGCCCGCTAACCGGTGACGGCGTTCCGAAATAGAAGAAATTGAAAACAAAGTAACATCCCATCAACAGGCCGATAGGTAAGGCATACCCCACCCCTTCCGGCAGCCATTCTTTCCAATCGATGAGTGACAAAGGCTTTTCCGTGCCCCGGTCACTGCGATGTGAGTACCAGTCCTTGCCATGCACGATCAACATGAAAATGACGGAAATGACCAGATCTGCCACCGGGATCATCCGCGGAAATCCGGCGATGCGTCCGGTAGATTGAAGAACAGCCAGCACACCAAATGCCAGCACATCCGCCAACACGAGACTGACGACTACACGAAAAAGCAAGTGTAGCGGATTTTTCGCGCCCCTATTCCGGTAAACGCCGGTGAGTTCGAATAACACCGGTTTTACCAGCATGGAAACGGCTATCAACACGTAAACCGCTGTGGAATATTGATAATACTCCGCGCCCGGTTTCAACCGCCAGAAAGCCGCGATGATGGGCGCGATATAGAACAATGCCATATCGGTTAGAAGAAGGCCGCTCTGCTTTGTCCGCTTGAATACCAGCCAGATGCCCGCCATGCCAACGAGGAAAATGTTATCCAGCCGGCTCAGGATGGTCAACGCGGCTACCAAACCAATCGGTAGCATTTGACAAATGCGGGTTTTCCAGTCCGCGCCGTCTGAAAGTTGGAAACCGGAAACTTTAGAGAACAGGAAGACAATGAAGAACGCACTGATCGTGCTCTCCATTCCCA
Organism: uncultured Leptolinea sp.; assembly: GCA_964420535.1. Taxonomy (GTDB): domain Bacteria; phylum Chloroflexota; class Anaerolineae; order Anaerolineales; family Anaerolineaceae; genus Leptolinea. The sequence continues at coordinate 2,602 of CAYQTY010000061.1, forward strand.
AACGCGAGGTGACACCCTGGATGGAAGGGGACAGCAGCCACAGTAAAGCGGTAATAATGGCGGATGGTTCATTGATCACTCTGCGGGCCATGCGGTAGAGCAGGATTCCGGTGCCGGCGTTGAACACCCCGGCCACGATCACCAGCACGCGCAGGGGCAGCATCAGGTCAAAGCGCGCGAGCGCGAATATTGGCACGCAAACCAGCATCCATAAAGGATGAAATCCACTGGAGAGGCCGATGCCATCAAAGGATAGTCCACGGCCTTCTGTCACATTTTGCGCGGTTTTGAAGTAATAGAACGCGTCATCGGTGCTGTACCAGTTCATTAAATTATTGGCCGGCGCGAAGGCCACATACAATGACGATATCAATACCAGCAATACAATGATCGCTTCAAACCGGTGAGTACGCAGGAAATTTTTCAATGTCATTCCAAAAAATTGGGATGCGCTTATTGTACCAGTAGGGCTTAATGCAATTGCGATTACCAATATAAGCTGTTCTGTAACCCGAAATGCTTTTTGCTTATATAATCACATGTGTGATTCAGTTTAATGGTCACAAAACACATTGACTTCTACGACGAACGTTCATTGTGAACAAAATCTTCAAATGACGGGGAAATTTATGAAGAACTTGCGTCTGGTGTTGTTTCTCATACTTCTTGTTGTTTTATTATCGCTTGGCGGCTTCGCGCTCTATATGTACCTATCCGGTAATAGTATTTCAGGTGACCATGCGATTCCTTACCGCAATAACGCTATGCCGGGACCGGAAGGATTTTCGTGGAAAGACTATTCTGACATAGGATTCAAAGTCCTTGTTCCGGATAATTGGTATTGGGATGAAGCAAACATTAATAAAGAGGAGTACTTCATCGCCAAAGTATCATGGGAAGAGACTCCTCTTTTCATCACAGGTGTTGTAATCAGCGTCTTTCGGGATAATATGTTTCCCGAAATTGAATCTAGAAAATTTTTCGACAATGTACTTTATGGACCAAGTACCATAAAAGACATTTCCAACAATACAAAAAGAGTTGGCAAAGCTACCATAAAAGAACTAATGGTGAAGGTAAAAGACACAAACTTCCCTGAGGGTGATCCTAAAAACGAAAAGTTAGTTCAATATCAGTTCATATCCAGGCCGGATCTTCATTTGCTTTTTGTTGTCCGGTTTGAATGCCCGAGTGCTGATTGGCCTGTGGAATGGGAAAAGGGAAAGGTTATTTTGGATTCTTTTACCATCGTTGACTAGAAATTGAATAAAAGAATTGAGAAGATAATGCAAAAGGTAGGAAAATCTCTTGTTCTGGGTATTTTGTTAGGGGTGGTGATTCCTTTTCTACAAGCAGGGGCAATGGTTGCCCAAAACATCCATCTTCAAATCGTCTCATTATCATTTGAAGGGATTCCCTTCTTAAGTCAGATCTTCCTTGCCGGTTTTCAAGATTCTTTAAATTTATATTTTTTTGCATCAATCGTCGCGACGCTTCTTTTCGTCTATTTGAATATGCATTTGAAATATCGTTGGATGGGTTTATTTACAGGATTTCTAATTGGGCTTATGGTGAACCTGCCATATTTTTTAATGAGAATTCAGACAACCGGATATCTCATCATCCCAATGGATCTGGTAAATATGAGTTTTGCGGTTTTTGTCTTCTGCCTGGCAAGTATCATTATCGGCACGAACCGGGATAAAAATGACATTGCCCTTGTGGAATCTCATCAAGAGAACAATTCGGCGAAAAATCCAGACCGGCAAAAATTTGAACCAGCGGTTCCAGTCAGAGAAGCACCCGGGCACAAAAGGAAAAATCTCCCTGTTATCTTTATTATTATTCCCATCATCGTGCTGCCTTTACTATGTGCTACCTGTCTATCCGTTGCCGGATTAACTATATTCTTCTCTCAAAATAAAAATGTCAGCAATGTTCCGGATTTCCTTTGGTCGTGGAGGATTAGTCAGAACTTATCTAGCAAAGGATTTATAGCTCAACAAATCGCGATTAAAAGAAATGATGCCAGCAACCTTTTAAGCAGCCTCCATGTCGTTGTCGGCATTTCAGAATACAAAGAATATCTGGATTATAGAGATGTAATGATAGCGGTTAATCAGGAAATCTTTGCAGCGATGGAATCCCCGATCCTTTTGCCGGATGGAGTGGGAGATATAGTGGTTTATATCAATGATTATTCAATAGGATACCGGATCATTTCAGTCAGCTATGAGGTCGCCCGTGATTATTACTTCGGGGGAAAAGACCGCTACTACTTTATTCAGCATTGGAAATTCCTGGAGAGTGATGAACTATCCCCGGAAATCCAGCTTCAGGAAAGCCGGCTATAAATTTTCTAATCTTTGGGATTCGGATCCAAAAGAACCTCGGTGGCTGAAAGGACTGTCAACTTATACACGCCCTTATTCTCACCGGGGTTAAAATCTTTAAATCCATTGTTAATTGTTTCCTTTAATTTAATTGACGTTGTGATGGAATGAACCCCTTCTGCCCAATTATGGGCAACAACTTCAATGAACTGACATTGAGTGTTTTCATCCCGGGTCAACTCCCACCAGGCTGCTTCTTTCTTGAGATCGATTGGTCTTCCGTCTATGGAAATATTGATTTCCATATCGGCCAGATTGTTCCTTAGAATAAGGCTATTGCGCGCGCACCACCAGGCTGACACACTCGTAAAAGTGGAATTAGTAAGATTTGTTGTGTAACTACGGGTTTTCCCCATTAGAAAGTAATCGTCAAATTGATAGTCTTCATCAGGATTGTTTTCCAATTTACGAATGGTTCCGTCCATGGGCGAGAT
>CAYQTY010000061.1:5438-13262 GCA_964420535.1 uncultured Leptolinea sp.
GCTTCACTATCAAGCAACGTGAATGATGGCGGTTGTGACGACGGGGGAATATCGGGATCATTCGCCGGTTGAACAGTTGATACCACTACATTTGGATTGTCAATGTATGCGGTTTCGGTTGGAACCTGATTTCCCGGATTTACAGGATTGATTATCTGGTTATTTCTAAAATAGAAAACCGACAAAATAACCGCGCCACACAGGCATGCGAATAAAGTCGGAGCAGACAAACCAATAATCCACATTCGCAGTGGGATTTTCTCAGATTTCACAACCGGATTGGGTTTTGTGTTTTGCAAATCTGACTCAACAGGATCTTTTGTAACGTCATCCTGATCAAGATAATCAGACCGCAAATCATCCGAACTGTCCATAAAATTCCCTCCTGATGGATGTTCAAAAAAAATTGTTGTATATCAACATTCTATCAGTAAAAACAATATTTTATTTGCGTTAGTGCATAATTTTCCTATAATATCAATAATGCTTTAAATGGCAGCGGGGAATTTTAACCATATGGCGAAGTCAGCGACTTTTGGAGTTCAAATGAAATCATTGCGTAAACCATTATTCTGGGGATTTGTCCTCTTATTGGGTGTTCTAACCTGCGTTGGGTCACTATCAGTGGCTTATTTTAATGCCGGTGATCCTCTCGGTCTTCTTTCAAATGGGCAGCAGGCATACTCTCCACATGTTGAGGAAGAATATGCTGTTCAGGCAACAGTCTCCGCGCTGAAGATGTTACAAAATGATTATTACCAAAAACGCGACATAAATAATGTTCTCAAAGTTACAGACAAGATGCTCGAAATGGACCCCGAAAACCCGGTCTGGTATGACGAAGTCGCATTCATGATCCACGATCTGTCACAGTCAAGAACTGAATTGAGCGAATATCAGAAGTTAATAGAGTTAGGGTTGAATTATGTCGATAAAGGAATTAGCCTTGATCCAAACAACGGTAACCTGTACCGGGAACGCGCAAATCTTTTGGATGATCTTCAGAATATAGTGATATATCGTGCTGATCATGAATATATAAATCAATTTTGGGTGGAAAATATTCTTGCAGAGGTCAGTTTGGGTTCATCACGCATTAATCCTGAGCGGTTGATCGTTTATGCCAAAACCAGTGTCGGAGACTGTGAAGGAGCGCTGGCTGAAACAGAACGTCTGGCCGCAGTCCAGGGACTAGATGATTCTTCCACCACCCGGAATATTGAATTGCTATACGAATCTGCGTATTCATGTGCAGGTGATTATCAAAAAGCTCTGGAACATCACCAGGAATACTTGAGAAAAACCAACCAGACAGAAATGGAAAGTGGAACCGTTGTTACCACATCATCGTATTATTACATGCTGGGACAATTTGACAATGCATTGGAAATATTGAATCAGAGTATTAATAAGAACCCGCATTATGGGGGTAACCGGTATTTTATGAGGGCGGTAATCGAATTTGACCAGGGGAAATTCGATGAAGCACTGGATGATGTAAGAATGGCAGAAGGGAATTCCTGGGCAGGCGGGATGTTCCAATCATATATCGAAGGTCTCAATTCAGCCCGAATGGGCGATACAGAAATGGCAATAAAATACTTGCAATATGCAGAAGCAACATTAAGTAGGGACTGGCACTTTATTATTGACCGGTCCCGGGAAGAACTGAAAAAGCTGGGGGCAGAGCCTCTAATAATTACCCCTTCTGTGAATTTTACCGCTACACCTATGCAGATTTTTCCTACTCTGGATCTGGAATCTGTAAGAACCATAACACCGGGTGTAGTCACAAAAGAATTGACAACCTCAAATCTATCGGGAATCTCAGAAATCCATCCCGACTCAACAAAAACAAATTCTGTGACATCCTCACCAGCGTTCAAATCAACAGTAACGCCTACACCACCTGCCACTTTAACCCCGGTTCAATAAAACCATAGATACCTTTTGGGGACATTTCATGAAAAAAACAAATAGACGCGATAGCATCATTATTGGATTGCTAATTTTCAGTATTGTTTGTTGCCTTGCATCAACCACTGGTTATTTTTTCTGGCAATATATAAATCCTACCTCGGCATTATCTATTGCCCTGAAACCTTCTAACCCCAGTCCTTCTACCTCCAATCCTTCTACCTCCAATCCTTCTGCCGGTATTTCTCATATGGATGACCCGGGATCGGAAACTCTAAAGGCGACATTAGCCGCTTACAGTTACCAGATCGATGAGGCATACAGGCAGGGTGATTTACAAACATGGTCGGATACAGTCAGTAATGCGATGAAGATCGAGCCTAACAACCCGGTCACATATTACACAATGGCCGTCACGTTTCTGGGTGAGTCTGACAATGAACCTGACTTCTCAAACCGAATGAATTTAATAACCCATGGTCTGAGACAAATAGACGGATCAATCGCGCTTGATCCAAATTATGGAAATAGTTATCTCATACGCGCGGTTTGTGTTGCCCAATCAGCAGAAGCGTATCCATACCGGGCAGATCGAGAATTTTTATACAGGATGGCCTTAGAGGATCTGGATAAAGCAATTGATTTGGGCACCACAACGGGATTTCAACCAGCACGTCTCAAAGTAAAATACCTGACTTCCCTCAATCAATGTGATGAAGCCGTCAAGTTGATTCCGGCGCTTCCACGAATTCCAGGTGATAGTAAAAGCGAGAATTCAAATCAAACCAATGAAGAACTCGCGGCACAGGCATTTGCCTGCCTGGGGCAGCATCAACAGGCTATTGATACTGCACTGAAGGGTCTACAGATAAAAAATAACCAGTCTAAAGATGATAACCTCACATTGGCGATATCACTTTTTCAAACTGGAAAGACTTCAGAAGCGATGGAAGTGCTGCAGAAAGTACTGAGTGAAAAACCTATTGGAACTCATTACTTCCTCAAAGCAGCAATTGAATATGACCAGCAAGATTTTATTACCGCTTTAACCGATGGAGAAAAAGCTGACCAGTACAGTCTGGGAGCCGGTGCGTACTCGAGTTATTTTGAGGGTTTGGAAGCTGCACGGTTGGGCAATTCTGAAGAAGCAATCACAAAATTGCAGTTTGCCGAGGCGGCTCTGGAACCACAATTTGACTTCGCGATCAAACGCGCCCGTGCCGAGCTAGCCGCATTGGGTGCTAAACCAATCGAAGTTACACCATCAATACATTTTTCAAAAAATAGTGATTGACAGCGGGTCCAGAGCCTTTATTACCGCGAATACCCGTCCAGTACTGTCTTTAGCACCTGCGGGAAATCGGTGATTATCCCGCTGACGCCGGCTTTGATCAGCTTACGCATGGAAGCTTCTTTATTCACTGTCCAGACGAATACGTCATACCCCTGTTCCCGAATGGAGCGGATAGTGCGCGCGCTGGCCAACCGGATTCCCGGGTTGTAGGATTGCGCGCCTGTCTGCTTGAGGCGTGCCAGCGGGTTCAGATCCAGCCATTCCATTAATGCCCCCGTACGGATGTCAGGCATGAGTTGTTTGACCCGGGTTATGTATTGGTGGTTGAATGAAGAGATCCAGACATGGTCTTCCATGTTCAGTTTCCGGATCTGGTCCACCACTTTTTCCACAACACTGGCATCTTCAGGCGTACCGCGTAGATTCTTGATCTCAACATTGATCTGCCAGTTTTTTTCTTTCGTGAAAACCAGGGCCTCTTCCAGAGTCGGAATGGGTTCCCCGGCATACTTTCTTTGCTCTTCTACGGTAACGAAGCCTTCCTTGATCTGCTTGAAAGGGTCTGAATTATTAAACCAGGACCCGAAATCAAGCCGGCGGAGTTCTTCGAGGGTGAATGTGTTTACCTTCCAGGGTTTGCGTGACGGGAAAACGCTCGTGACATTGGAGGTGCGTTTCAGGGTATCGTCGTGCACGATCACCGGAACGCCATCTGACGACAGGTTGACGTCACACTCCCACAGGTCGGCGCCGCATTCCAACCCTTTTCTCGCGGCAGCCAGTGTATTTTCCGGGGCCAATGAACGCGCCCCACGATGGGCAATATTCATGATATGAAGACGTGAAGACATAAGTACCCGATTTCTAATGAAATTTTTAATATTGTATCAAAAATAACAAAACCAATTTTCGCTCGAAGAAAAATCTTACAGACAGAATTTGTTTTGTAAAGATCAAATAAGGGTTTCCGGTATTGCCTGCCAGATAGTTCACCGGCTGTTTATCCGGACAACTCCAATAAACGTCGGGCCGTATAAATATCTGTAATGAGGGAATTAATATAACCTCCCCGGATGGCTCCCAGGATCGCCTCAAATTTACCGGTGCCTCCGGTTATACCGACCACGCGTTTGATTTTTTTTATATCCTCAAGGCTGATACCAATTACCCGATCATCCAACTCTGTGTGGATAGCGTTTCCATTAACATCAAAGAAATGCAGACAAATATCCCCTACCGCGCCTGCCTTGATCATCCCGTTCATTTCTTTCCATGAAATGATCGATTCATCCCGCATAAGCAAAGAATCTTTTGTGGGCGCACCGACACCAACAAAAGCGATATCAATGTCTCTTACCATCTGAAGAGCTTTTGAAATATAACGGTCAGATCGCAATAAATTGGCAGCGTCAATAGACGCAACAACCCCGGGTGACGGCATTAAACAGAAAGCCCCGCTCACTGCCATGGCTGCCCGGCTTACCAGGCCGGCTGCGTGCGAATCTGATCCCGGTTCTCCCAGTCCGCCAACCATTTGCAGGATGGTGACATTACTCTTTTTCTCGGGCTTTATATTTTCCACCATGGCGGCTGATGATATACCCCAGGTCAATCCGACCTTATCCCCATCCTGTACCATACGGCTGAAATAGTTCGCTCCTTCAACTCCCAGATCCCGGGCAACCTGTTCCGGAGAATCCGGATCAGTCACATCAACAATAACGGCTTCCAGCAGGTCAAATTTTGATTCAAGCTGGTTTTCGAATGAGGTATATCCACCCGGCTCCGCCATAATGGTAATTTTGACGATTCCTGTTTCAATCGCTTCCTGCATTAATCGTGAAACACGAGGACGCGACATTCGCAATTTACGGGCAATTGTGTCTTGAGTAAGGTTATCCTCGTAATACAATTTGGCAATTTTAATCAGAAGGTTGGTTTTCTCATTCATCGGGATCAAACACCCAATTCATCAATTTCTCTCATACTCCTATGTCGTTCCGCCTCTCTGTCAGCATCACGATTGCCATTTATCACGTGGGTGATACCGGCAAGATCTTTGCCTTTCAAGAATGTAGAGACAAACAATCCTTGAAGTCCAAATACAGGTGATCAATGTCTTTCAGGTTTCTTTTTTCAGACGGGGTGAACTCTTCAATCAATTCCGATTTTTTGACTATTTTTCGGATCCGGCTGATATCGATATCCTTCACATGGGCGCAAAGCTGCACTCCTATATTGCCCAACGATGTGGCTTCTTTCGGTCCTGATATGACCACTTTACCGGTGAAATCAGCCGTCAACTGGTTCAAATACCGGTTTTGAGAGCCTCCGCCAACAATGTATATCGATTTGTATGTGATCCCGGTTATTTCCTGGATCTGTTCAATGGCATACCGGTAGGAAAAAGCCAGCGAAGCATACGCAGACGCAATGATCTGCGCCGGATCAATGTCTTTCGCGCCGATCAAATCTCTGATCTCCCCCAACATGTTGACCGGATTAAAGATCCTGCTGGAATTGGGATCGAAGACAGACACATCTCCCTGATACTCCGCAGCCATTTTGACGATGTCATTCCACGAATAAGTATTTCCGTTGAATTCCAGTTCTTTCTTTATACATTGCAGAATATGCATACCGGTGGAGTTTTTCAACATTGTGATGGTGTTAAATACGCCGCCCTCATTGGCGAAATCTCTATCGTACACACTCTTGTTTATGACGGGTTCGACCATTTCAGTGCCGATCAATGACCATGTCCCTGAACTGATAAAAATGAAATCTTTTTCCTGCGTAGGAACAGCCGTCACCGCGCAGGCAGTATCGTGGGAAGGCACGCAGACCACAGGGCAAGTCGTAATACCCAATTCATCCGCGATGGATTGCCGCAGTGTCCCAATGAATTCACCATGCTGCCGGAGGGGTTTCACTAATTTTTCCGGTATCCCGAATTTTTCCAGCACTTCTGGTACAAACTTTTTAGACCGGGCATCCAGCATCTGGGTTGTACTGGCAATGGATGCTTCCGAGACAATTTCACCTGTGAAAAGATACACGAGAAGGTCCGGAATCATCAACATACTTTCAGCTATCCCGAAAATCTCGGGCATGTAACGCTTAATACCGGTCAGTTGATAGAGGGAATTAATACGGTTATTCTGGATTCCCGTTTTGTCAAACATCCAACGTCGTTCTGACTCATCCAGTTTGGAAAGTTCTTCCTCACCAATCGTATTGCGGTATGACAGTGGATTGGAGATCAACAATCCCTGCCTGTCCAGTAAACCAAAATCCACACCCCATGTGCAAATACCGATCGAATCGATCTTTTTATATTGAACGCAGGCTTCCCGAAGCCCGTTTTTCAGGCTCTCAAATATATAAAGAAGATCCCAGTAATAGAATCCGTTGATGTTGACGGCAACGTTGGGAACTTGAGAGACAACTTTTGTAACAACTCTGGTTCCATCAAAAGTCCCCACCACAGTTCGCAGGGACGAACTACCGCAATCGAAAGCCACACAATTCAGGAGGGGATTCGTAGTAGACATAGGTTGATCCTTTATGGTCTTATTTTGCCCTGTTAAGCAGATCAACTTCCATTTCATGGCTATCATCCATCTGACTTCCGGAAGTTATGCGATCGATTGCGGTTTTATAGGTTCAGAGCACAAGCGCCAATGTACCACCTGGCCGGGAGGTTATTGCTGTCCGTATGTTTTAAATTTCTCGCCGATTATTTTCATTTCATCATTACCCAGGATTACCGGCTCACCAATGCATTTCGTCTGATAGTACAGGCGGCTTACCAGTTCCAATTCTTCTGCCGTATTGAAAGCGGACAGAATATTATGACCAACAGTTACAATTCCATGATTGGCCATCAGACAGGCGTTGTAGTTCCCGATCGCGGACACGATGTTGTCACAAAGCTCCTGGGTTCCAAATGTGGCGTATTTCGCCAGCGGAACCTTGTTGCCCGAAAAGCCTACCAGGTAATGAACAGCGGGCAATTCCCAGTTCATGCAGGCGATCGTCGTGGCGTACACCTGATGGGTGTGCACAACCGCATTGACATCCGGCCGGTGCTTAAGAAGAGCCAGGTGGAATCTCGTTTCACTGGATGGTTTGAGTTTTCCGTCAACCTGCTCACCTTCAGGGGTAAGTACAACAACATCTTCCGGTTTCATCAGGTGATAATCAACGCCGGTAGGCTTAATGGCAACCAGGTTCTCTTTACGGTTGAAAATACTCAGGTTTCCACCGGAACCTGTAGTCAGTTGGGAGGAAAGCAATTTACGGCCAAATTCAACGATCAATTCCCGTTCTGCGGCTAACTTCATGTGTGACTCCTTTTTCAAATGTATTAATAAATATCTGCAACCCTGCTGTAGGGTTGATGCGGTAAATCCCACTGAAGGAATAATGACATTATATAATCGGCATTACATTATTTCAAGCATGCAATTTTGTAACAATATGATCACCACATTATTTTTTGTTACTGATCGTATATGAAAAGCTTGCAGCCTTCCATCCAATCAAACCTTAAACAAGTTGTCTGAATGCCACGGCCTGTCCAGACTTTCTGGTTATGATATAAAACTAAT
>CAYQTY010000062.1:0-1925 GCA_964420535.1 uncultured Leptolinea sp.
TGAAGGAACGCGCCAGAACATGGTGCACGCCCGGATGTCCATTGGCGGTGGGAGGACCTTCAAAGAACACGTAACTCTTCCCACCTTCACGCTGTTTGACGGACTTGTGGAAGACATCTTTTTCTTTCCACATATCCAGCACCGCTTCTTCCATTTTGACAACATCTAGCTTCGGGGAAACATTTTTAAACATCCGGCCTCCAGAAAATAAAAACTCCCGCCCGTGTCAGGGGCGGGAGGGATTCCCGCGGTACCACCCTGCTTCCGGCACTATGCCGGCGCTCGGTCAGAGACTGTTACATCTCTGCGCCTGTGATAACGTCTGGCGGTGACGGCTCGCTTACTGCCGGCTTTTGCCGGGTTCAGTCTGCTGCTCCGGAAGGATTTTCAACCTGATGTCCCTCCCCGGCTTACACCTATCCCGGGGTCGCTGATGAGATGGATCAAGCCTACTCGTTTCCATCATAGCATTTGAGAACCTGATTATGCCACAGAAATTAAGGCTGGTCAACAAACCGGATTGCCGCTCCGCCTCAAAAAAACGGCTTGTTTCCTCGTGCGCATAACAAAAAAGTGACATACGGTTTCAATATTACTGATTCACAACCATTAGCTAACCATCACTGATCATATATAATGATTGTTAAAGGGGTATTTTTGTATGCTTATTTTGCTAATAATGGTTGCGCAGGTATAAATGGACGAGTTTCAGCTACCACCTGATATTCCTGAAGATTTTTATGATATCGGTCTGCTTTTCCAATCTTTAATGGATAGCATGTCTGACAGTATCTATTTTAAAGACCGCCAATGCCGCTTGATCCGGTTCAGCCGTAAATTAATGGACAACCTTGGGGTATCCAACCCAAACGATCTGGCAGGTAAAACCGATATTGAATTATTTGGCCCTTCATTTGGGGCTAGAACCCGTGAAGAAGAATTACGGGTTATGGAAACCGGCCAGCCTATTATTGGGATGATTGAAGGCCGTGATCTGGAGAATGGGAAGAAGAACTGGACCTCCACAACAAAATTTCCGCTTCGCAATAAAAAGGGGGAAATATTTGGGCTTGTGGGTATCACCCGGGAAATAAATGAATTAAAACAGGTCGAGAATGACCTGCAATTTCTCGCCACCCACGACGTGTTGACGTCCTTGCCCAACCGTTATCTTCTGTTTGACCGCATTGATCAAGCGATCAACCGTGCCCACCGGCATGGAAGTATTCTGGCGATTCTATTCATTGATATTGACGATTTTAAAATGATCAACGACACATACGGCCACGCAGCCGGGGATCTTATTCTGGTTCAGATCGCCGATCAGTTGAAGAAGAATGTGCGTGAAGTGGATACAGTGGCCCGCATAGGCGGAGACGAATTCATTGTGTTGATGGAATCCATCCAAAATGAAGAAGAAGCCGCCCATGTAGCCGAACGGGTGGTTCATGACGTGCGCGAAGGGATCAATATCTTTCCCATCTGCCCTGATGTGACAGTTTCAGTGGGGATCAGCCTGTACCCCAAACATGGAACATCATCCAATCAATTAATGGCTCGCGCCGATGACGCTATGTACCGGGCAAAAATTAACAAGAATTCTTTTGTGTTATATACATAGATTCGGAGAAATCTCAGTAAATCAGAAACCGGGCGGTAGCCAATCACTCCCGCCCGGTTTTGTTTGAAACTACGATGCCGGCGCCCAGAAATCCGGTGTGGTGTGTATGTCCGGAAGAATCGAGTCAAATTCTCCCGGTTTTGGACCGGTAAAATCAATCCGGTGCCATGGATTGACCGCTGGTGAACCGAAGGTCACCTCGCCGTATCCCTCTGTCACATCGAACACACAGGAATGCAAGGTTCCAAACCACTCGCTGTAGAAGTGGGCGCAGGGTCCGGCCGGGTACCGGGTAGCTAATAGA
>CAYQTY010000062.1:1935-5774 GCA_964420535.1 uncultured Leptolinea sp.
CATAGTGACCTTGCCCGCGTTTTCAGCCAGAAACCGGTTGATGGTTGTTAACCGCGTTATGGAATGATTCATTGTGGTCGGATCAAGCGCACGCATTTCAGGTGACTGGTAGTGGTTCGTGGCAGCCTGGTAACCGCCGGCGATACGAATGATTTTCTTATCCTTTCCATGGATCTCAGCCAGAGACGCTTTCCCACTTTTATCAGCTACGATCAGGATCGGGTTGCCCGCACAGGGGAACCCGGAGATGCATTCTTCGGCTTCTTCCACCGTTTTGCAGGTATCCAGGATGGTTCGCACCAGCGCCCAGAACTGCAGACCGTTCTGGATGGGAGGCTGCATTCCTTTTTCAATACCTACGGGCATCCCGCCTGCCGTCATGGTGACGGACAAGCCGTGCTCGTTCAATCCGTCGTTCCGCCCAAAGAACAGGGTGGGGAAACCGAAGCTAGCGGTCCCGCCGGTCGGGATGACCGTGGTCAATTTCATGTCATCCACTTTTTCGCTGAAATCGTAGTTGCGTCCCACCAGGGTGTGACCATTCGCGCTGGCTTCGGGCAAGACAACAAACTGGCTGCAGTGTTTGCCGCCAATATGCGTCATGGCGAGGTACGCCAGTTTCTCGATTGGGAAACCAGCCGCCTCGCAGAAACCGGCCATTTCGTCCAACATCCCGGGGCAATATTTATCTAACATTTTCAGGCTGCTGTCTACCGGTGCGCTGGTCTTCGGGAACGGACCGGAGGAAAAGAACGCCACCGCCTGCGGGAAATCCTTGATCATGGCGCCCTGCTGACGTCCCATCTCCCGGGGACTGCCGCTTAGAACCAGATGATACTGTTTTACATGAAGATTATTTTCTGTGTTCATTCATCCCTCACATTTAGATTAGATTGTCACAATAGTAATCTTTCAGGGGGGATAAATTCTTGCCATATCATGGCTTAATATTTGCAAATCTTGCTATATCAATCAGATGGCTTTGATCGGGATGTAGATATCCAACCCGAACATCCAGTTGTTAGATTCTTGCGGGGTGAACCGGTATACCTCATAACAGGGAAAATCCGCAGGCTGCATACCGCTATCCGGTAGCCAGTCTTTGTAAATTGACCTGTACCGTGCCTGGATTTCATCCGGGCGGCAATCCACATGGAAGATGGCACACTTCATGGCAGGAATATCCATGATCCCGACTAACCGGTCTTTCTTTATCGAATCCGGGATGGTCATGGCTGCCAGATACCGGCACTTATTGGGAGGAGTAATCAACGGATCATCCATGCTGATACCGAGGTTCATCGTCTCAGGGGTATAAGCGGAATGCGTTGTCGCCCATTTATCCAACCGTTCCCAAACCGGGCATATTTCCGACATGACATACCCCTGCATACAGATCAGGTACGCCAGATGCATGGCCGGCATTTCCTTCACTTCCATGGCAGACCAGGCGGGTTTTTCATCCATAGCCATGGTGCAAACCTGAGAGTTGCACGCGTCCGCAAGTGAACGCAAATAACGGCCGCTCATATACTGGCGCGCGGTTACCCCAAAATGCTTTTTAAACGCTCGCGCAAATGTGGAAGGTGACGAGAATCCGCAGGCCAGCGCGATTTCCGTGATGGACATTTCTTTTGATTTGGTCAGGTAATTGGCAGCCCGTTCCACCCTTTGCCGATTGATGTATTCCTGAGGGGTTTCACTCATCGCACCCTGAAAAATGCGGTGAAAGTGGTACGGTGAAAAATGGCTTTCGGCAGCAACGGTTGACAGGTCCAAAGGTTCTGTAAGATGGTCATGAATATAAATAACCACTTTTTCAATCCGGTTCCGGTATTCCGCGCGTGAGGCCAGATTCATATTGTTTTCTACTCCACAACACCATAGAAAAGCGGCAATGGATCGACCGGACGGTCGCTCCAACCAATCCCAGTCATGATCCGGTCTCGCGCCATTTCAAGGTCTGCCTTGTTCTTCGCGTGAATGGTGAGCAACAGCTGCCCTTTTTCCACGCGGTCACCCACTTTTATGTGGACGACAACACCTACCGAATGGTCAATGGCATCGCTCTTTGTCGCGCGGCCGCCGCCCAGTGTGATGATGGTTTCGCCGATCGTGCGGGCATGAATGCCGGCAATATAGCCGCCCTGTTCTGCCATTACAGTTTCAATAACCGGGGCTTTAGGCAGTAATGATGGATCATCGACTACACGCACATCGCCGCCCTGAGCCTGCACCAGCACACGGAATTTTTCAAAAGCAGTGCCATCCACGAGGGCGGTTTCAGCCATTTTTATTCCGTCAGCCAGTGTATTTGTCTTTCCGCTGGCATATAACAGGTAACCGGCTGCTTCAAGGCAATGATCCCTGAAATCTTTAGGGCCGCCGTTATGCAGCGTTTCAATGGCTTCAAGCACTTCCAGCGCGTTGCCGGCAGCACAGCCTAACGGTTGGTTCATATCGGATAGCATGGCGATCACCTTACGGCCGGAAAGCCGGCCAATAGCCACCATCAATTCAGCCAGTTTGCGGGCTTCCTCAATAGTCTCCATAAATGCGCCGTTACCGGTTTTTACGTCCAATACAATTGTATGCGCGCCAGCCGCGATTTTCTTGCTCATAATCGATGAGGCGATTAACGGAATAGACGGCACGGTTCCTGTCACATCCCGCAATGCATACAATTTACCATCCGCCGGTGCAAGGTCACCGCTCTGTCCGGATAACACAATCCCAATTCGCGCCACCTGATCCAGAAATTCCTGCATAGTCAGGTCGACCCTGTAACCGGGTATGGATTCGAGTTTATCGAGGGTGCCGCCGCTGAAACCCAGCCCCCGCCCGGACATTTTGGCCACTTTCAGGCCGCACGCGGCGACAAGTGGTTCGACAACAAGAGTGGTTTTATCCCCCACCCCGCCCGTCGAATGCTTGTCCACTGCTTTACCAATCACCGGAGTCAGGTCCAGCACTTCGCCGGAGTGAGCCATGGCGAGTGTCAGATCGGTGGCTTCCTGGTCGGTCATCCCCTTCAGGAGGATGGCCATACATAAAGCGGAGGCCTGATAATCCGGGATATCACCGGATGTATACGCTTTAATAAAATAGTCGATTTCCGCCTTTGAAAGCACAAGGCCGTCACGTTTATTGATAATGATATCGACCGCGCGAAGCGGTCGATGAACATGACTATCTTCTGGAGTAGGGCACATACCTTAACCTCCGTTTATCGCGAATATTTTACTTCTTCGGGACGATAGTTACTTTTCGGTTTGGTTCTTCGCCGGTGCTTTCTGTAACAACATCCGTATTGCTGGAAAGTTCCATATGGATGATCCGGCGTTCGTTGGCTGGCATGGGCTCAAGTGTTTGACGCTTGCCGGTATGAGTGGCCTGTTCCGCCATTCGCCGGGCCAGTTGTTGCAAGGCTCGGGTACGGCGAGAGCGGTATCCCTGGATGTCGATCACCAGAGGAACCCATTTCTCCAGTTGTTTGCTGACAATCAGGCTGGAAATATACTGCAGGGCATTCAACGTTTCTGTGCGGCGGCCGATCAGAATGGAAAGATCATCACCATTGATATCCACCATCACCTGTTTTTCTTCGCCGGGTTCTTCCGGTTCGGCATAGTGTGCTGTCACCCGGGCAAAAACCTTCATTTTCTCCAGCATTTCCTTGACGGTTACCCGGGAAACACGAAGAACATCATCTTCTCCTTCGGGTGCTTCATCTTCGGTAACCGCGGCTGCTGGTTTGGCCGATGGTGCCGGCTTGTTTTCCGCCTCGGGGGAGGCTTTCAATACCAGCCGCACACGCGCCTGCCGGCCGCCCAGGCCAA
>CAYQTY010000062.1:5784-13245 GCA_964420535.1 uncultured Leptolinea sp.
TGCCGGAATCGAGGATATCTACATCAACCGCATCGCGGCTGATGCCCAATTGGGCTATTCCCCGGGCGATAGCTTCGTCCACCGATGGGGCGATGATTTCAAGTGTGGTTTTCTCTAATCCCATGTTCGCTCCCAGGTTTTATCCTGCTTACTTCTTTGCAGGTTGATTTGATTTCACAGAAGGTAGTAAATTGCTCCAATTGACTTTTCCCAACAAGGCGTACTGGCCGATGCCGATAACATTAGACGCCAGGAAATACAATGACAGACCGGATGCCAACGTGAGGGCCATATAGCCCATCATGAACGGCATCATCATCGTCATGGAATTCGCCATGGCAGCTGATTGGTCATCGGGGCTGCTTGAAGGCGGGGTGGTCAATTTGGACTGAATGTATGTGGTGATCACTACAAGGACAGCCAGAATCGGGATCGGGAAGTTCAAACCGGGAATGGTCAGAAGATCAGGCTGCCCCAGATCCATCCACAGGAAACGGTTGTTCAAAGGGAATATCTGGTTGAAGTTGATCAGACCGGTATAAACTTTGTTCGTAAACTGTACCAGATCATACGGGGTGGCAGCCAGTGCCTGGATAACAGCCTGATACAGGGCAATGATGATGGGCAATTGAATGAGTGTGGGCAGACAACTGGCGAACGGGTTAATTCCCAGTTCTTTATACAGCTTCATCTGCTCCTGGGAAAGTTTTTCCTTGTCATTCTTATACTTCTTCTGCGCCTCAATCCAGCGTTTGTCTTTCTGCATTTCGGCCATGGCATTAGAACCCTGCAATTGCTTGGCGGTTAATGGGTGGGTCACCAGGCGGATAAGCAGTGTAAACAATATGATCGCGATACCAAAATTCTGTCCTACAAGATTGTAAATGTAGAGCAAAACATTAATCATGAAACCAACGAAAGCATCCCACATAATAATTTATCCTCTATTTCGAGGGGTTAAAGGTCCAGTCAGGTTTATCGGTCTGATTGGTCATATTCGCGACCTTGAAGCCGGCTAACAACTTATCGCCGTCAACAACACCGAACACAATATATTCACCGGCAAACACAGGGGTTGATAAAAGTTTACCACCAACCTTCTTGGTGCATGTTTCCCGGTCATCTGCCTTGTCTTCCTGAACGAGGCAGACGGCTTTTCCATCAAATGTACCGGCATACACGGTGGTATCGTCCAATGCCACACTCCCTATAACAGGTGACATGACATTAAAATCCCATACCGTGCTGCCGTCAGATTTGTTTAATGAGAAGATTTTGCCGGATTGATCGCCGCCAAAAATCCGGTCACCTTTAACCACTACCGGTGACCACACTGTGCCGCTGGTGGTTACCGTCCAGTTGCGTTTGCCGGTTTTCGCGTTATAGCTGATCAGTTCATTGTTCAAGGTACCCACATACAGGTTACCGTCTTCATCGGCTGTGAGGCTGAAGAAAACCGGGCCGCCGGTATTATCGGTCCACACTTTTTCGTATCCATCGCCTTTCGCGTTCTGGCGGATGGCATACACATTCCGGTCAATGGAAGCCACGAAGATCATGTCACCGACAACCACCGGTTTGGTCCAGATGCCATCTGTGGCTTCGTCGAAAGTCCACTTCAATTTTTTCAGATCTTTGTCATACGCGTACAGTTTATGATCCGCGTTCGCGGCAAGGATCAGGTCGCCGGCAACAGTGGCAGATGAAAGAAAACGGCCCGAGGCGTTTGATAATTTTTCTATTTCCTTGGTCGAATTTCCTTCAATAGAAGCGCCGATTGTGCGGATATTGCCGGAATAATCTGTCAGGATAAGATTGTCACCCAGCTTCACAGGGGCTGACCCGAAATTTGTGCTGCCTTCTGCTTCCTTCGGGTAGCGCAATTTTTCTTTATCACCGAACCCGGCGTGTTCGCGGGCTTTGTCATTTTCTACGAAACGCGAAATATCTACGGCGTAAACATACGAATGGTTCACCATGTAAATGGTTTCACCATCCACCAGGCTTTCCGGCCAACTGCGGTCCGGCATGGCTCCCGCCGTGCAGGCAGATAACACGACCGCAAGAAGGAGCATTATGGACAAAGGGAAGAATTTTCTCTTGATGATTTGCATTTGTGTCTACTCTCTACAATTATTGCCGATTAGGGCACCGGGTCATACCCGCCCGGGTTGAATGGATTACACCGCAGTACACGCCATGTGGCCATAAAAAAACCTTTAATGGCGCCGTACTTGTAAATCGCCTGATATCCATAATGGGAGCAGCTCGGATAAAATCGGCAGGTATCAGGGGGCATCGTTGGACTGATAACCGCCTGGTATCCGCGGATCAAGCCCAGCAGGACGATACGCGGGAGGTTTGTTAATGTGATCGGAATATCACGAAGACGTGGTTCGTCGTGATACTTTTCCAGTACAACTGTTTCGTCTTCCATTGGATTATTTAACCAAACCGGAACGTTGGAACACACTCTGCGTGGCCTCAGCCAACTCGGAAAAACCAGAATCCCGCGTTCTTCCTCTGGCGATCAGCACTGCTTCGAATCCGTCTTTTAACGCCGGTAAGAGGTTATCACAAATAGCCCTTAAACGTCTTCTGACAAGGTTGCGTTCAACTGCGCCGCCGATCGATTTTCCGGTGATCAACGCGATCCGTTTGGTTGTATCTTCTGTCCGGCTAACCACCAACACAACAAGCGGGTGGGCATAGGATTTTCCAAAACGCCGCACCCGCTTGATATCGTTGGACCGGGTCAGGCGAAACCTGCGTTTCACCCATCTACCTTATTTCCTGAACGTCAACACGGTATTTGCCCGGCTTTTGACCTGATGAAGCACAGAACAAAAGCCTCTGGAGCCGCTCTACCAGCGGATCCGCTTTACGTGATTGTTCATCGAGACTGTCAATTTGTGACGGCCTTTGAGGCGGCGTCGTTTCAATACTTCGCGGCCATCCGCGGTGCTCATCCGTTCGCGGAAACCATGAACGCGAAGGCGGCGGCGAATTTTTGGTTGATAAGTCCGTTTGGTCATGCTATACCCTTTCAAACCATGAAGAATGCTGGTTCAACTCAATATAAGAGGTGATATTTTAACTCAGGGCAGGCAGTCAGTCAAGCTGACGGCCGCCAACTGAGGATTTAATGCACATTCGCGCGGGGTCTGGTTCCTTCAAACAGGTCGGAAAGCTGTTTAGCGCCTTCCGGATCTGTGACGGCCAGTACTTCGTCGTCTTTTTCGAAAATAGAAATCCCGCGCGGAACAACCACTTCGCCTTTTCGGATGATGGCAGCGATCACACAATGCTCCGGCAAGTCGGCATCTTTCAGCATCATGCCGATGGCCCGTGCACCTTCAGGGATTTTTTCCGTCACCAGAGAGTAGTTGCCGCGGCGCAGTTTCAACAGGGTCATCATATCGCCCATCGACATTTCTTCTTCGATGATATGCGACATGATGGATGACTGGTTGACAGCCGAGTCGACGCTGAACACTTCATCAAACAACCAGGCATCCCGCGGATTATTCACACGGGCAATGGTGCGCGGCACGTTATATTTCAACCGTGAGAAATGGCATACCGCCAGGTTAACCTCATCACGGGTGGTAACCGCCGCAAGTACGTCGGCATCTTTTACGCCCGCCTGGTCAAGCACGGTTGGGTCAATAGGATTGCCCTGGAAAATGGATTCGGTGGGCAATTCCCGGTGGATCATCGATAGAATGTCGGTGCGGTTTTCCACCACGTGAACGGTATGATTCTGCTGAATAAGAGTCTTGGCCAGTTGAATACCGGTCCGGCCGCCGCCAATGATCACTACAAACATTTCAGGCCTCCTGTACGTCCAGGTTTTTCAAACGGCGGCGCATACCTTCAATACCTTCAAAGGTGGCACTCATCAACGCGACATCCCCTTCACGCATCACGGTATCGCGTGTAGGGATGATCGCCCGGCCTGCCCGGCTAAGCGAAACGGGGATGCAATCTTCACACGTCAAAAGTTCTTTGAACGGTCGGCCATCCCAGCTTTTATTAATTACTACTTCATAAATCTCCACCTCGCCATTGCCGGCTGAAAACACCGTGCGGATGTCGGAATGGAAGATCAGCTCTTCCATGCGCTGCGCGCCCCAGCTGGTGGAGCTCACAGTTTGCAGACCGAAATACTCAAAAATCTCACGGCTGCGGGGGTCATAGTTGCGGGCCAGAACATTGGGGACGTTGTATACCGTCTTCGCCACATAGGCGGCTACAGTATTCAGCGCGTCAGAATTGGTGACAGCCGCCAAAGCGTCTGCCTTTTCCACGCCTGCCCGGTGCAAAACATCCTGGCTTAACGCTTCGCCTTCATTGATCCGGCCTTGAAAATCCGCCGGCAGGTTATTAAAGGCAGCCGGAACATTATCAATGACGGATACTTCATGACCGCGCTTATACAGGTTATACGCCAGTTCAGCGCCCAGACGGCCGCAGCCTACAACGATCACTTTCATGGTTTCTTCTCCTCAGTCCACCTGGTACGGGACATTGGTAATAACGATATCTTTGCGGAAACGCAAAGCCATTCTCAACTCCACGGCAGTCTGGGTATGCAGGGCATTGGCCGCCATGTTACGCGGGATGAACTCCGGCACGACAATGGTGATGATGTCATTGGGCTGCCGGGTTTCATCGATTTCATCAATATATTTCAACAGAGGTTCCAGGAAAACCCGGTAAGGCGATTCGAGGATCACCAGACGGGTGCCGTCACCCCACAATTCCCATTTTTGATGGATCTTCGATGTCTCTTCTTCTTCGACCGATACATGTACCGCAGTGATGTCGTCAGAGAGGGTTTTAGCGTACCGCAGCGCGGCCAGCGTGCCCCTGTGAACACCGCTGATCGGCAGGATCACCCGGTGACGCGCGATACGCGCCGGAGAAACATACGTCTCCATAGACAGCCGTTTTGCCAACCCCTTGTAATGCCGGTGGATGACATAGAATAGATACACCAGTATGGGCAGTAAGAAGATCACCAGATACGCGCCATCGGTAAATTTCGTTATGGCAAAAACAAACATGATGACCAAAGTACACACTGCCCCAAAACTGTTCACGATCATTTTGAAAAGCCAGAATTTATCGTGGTGTATCGTGGAACCCCGTTCCATAATTTCTTGTTCCGGTTTCAAACGGCCGGATTTCCACCAACGACGCGCCATACCGGCTTGCGATAACGTGAAACTTAAAAATACGCCGATAGCATATAGCGGGATCAATTTTGTAACTGACGCCTGGAAAATAATGATCAACAAAGATGCTATGGCAGCAAGCGCCACAATACCCCGCGAATAGACCAACCGGCTTCCACGCCATGCAAGTTGACGGGGAAGAAAACCGTCTTTGCCAACTAACGCACTCAAACGGGGGAAGCCCGCAAACGCTGTATTGGCCGCCATTACCAGAATGATCGTTGTTGCCGCGATTACCAGCATATACAGCCAGCCCTTATCGCCAAAAGCGGTTCGCGCAAGTTGTGAAATTATGGTCTCTTCTTCTGATGGAGTTGCCCCAACCTGATGTGACAGGAATGTAATCCCCAGCATCATGGATCCAAGTATGGTGGCCATGAGGATCAAGATTTTTCCCGCGTTGGAACTGCGGGGTTCTTTGAATGCCATTACACCATTGGAAATTGCTTCCACACCGGTCAACGCAGATGTGCCGCTGGCAAATGCTTTCAGTATCAAGAATACGGTCACCGGTTGGAGAATGGCATGTTCTGCCAGAATATCCATGGGTGGGTTTACAACCTGCCCCAAAGCCCCGGTGAAATACCGGAACAATCCGAATCCGATGGTGAGAAACATGGTCAGGAGGAAGAAATACGTAGGGACGGCGAAAGCGTAACCGGCCTCTTTCACACCCCTGAGATTGATCATCATGATGAATAAAACCAACACAACACCGATCTCAACCCGGTATTCAAACAAATCGGGAAAAGCTGAAACAACCTGGGCGACACCGGAGGAAATGGATACAGCTACCGTCAAAATGTAATCCGTGAGAAGCGCGGCTGCCGCGATCTGTGCCGGCAATTCTCCCAGATTGTCACGGGAAACAATGTACGCACCGCCACCATCCGGGTAGGCATGGATTGTCTGTTCATATGACAATGTCAGAATGACCAACAGCCCACAAATGGCAAATGCCAGAGGGATGGAAATACCGAAAGCCGTTGATCCCGCGGCTGCCAGAATGATCAGCATTTCCTGCGGCGCATACGCCACAGAAGAAAGCGCATCAGAAGAGAAGATCGCCAGGCCAATTGCTTTGCCGATCTTTTGTTCACCTTCATCGGCAGTTGCCAGAGGTTTGCCAAAGAGAACAGTCAGCAATGACCGGTTTGGTTCATACTTCGAGTCATGCCGCATGACAGTAGTGCCGCTGTCTTCCTCAATATTCATATGTTCCCGCATAAGGGGTCACCTTTTCTGCTAATTACGACCGTTTATATTCCACAAAGCGCATGATTATACATCCATCGCACACTGTCAACAAGATTTCAAACCGGTTAATACCGGGTGATCTTTTACCGTCAGTCGAGGCTTCCGTCCGGCTTGCCAAGCACGGTATTATCGATCAGGCGGGTCTTGCCCATGTATACCGCCATGGATATCAATGCATGCGAATCGATCCGGTCAATTTCAAGCAATGTTTCGGCATCCGCTATCGAAATATATTGCACTTTCGCAGCCGGCTCTGCAGAAAAAACGTCATCCATGGCTGCCCGGATGGCTTTTGAGCTGCGTTCCCCGGAAGCGAAAACCGAACGGGCTTTACGTAATGAACGTGACAGCACCAGCGCGGCTTTCCGTTGGGATTCATCCAGGTATGTGTTGCGGCTGGATAGGGCAAGTCCATCTTTTTCCCGCACAATCGGGCAAATCACCATTTCAAGGTTGTAATTCAGGTCCTTTACCATTCGTGAAAGCACAGCTACCTGCTGCGCATCCTTCTGCCCGAAAAAAGCTTTATCGGGCTGCACCGCATTGAACAGTTTCGCTACGACGGTAGTCACCCCGCGGAAATGAGTGGGGCGCATGGCCCCTTCCAGAACTTTTGTCACCTCTTCCACTGTTACGTAGGTTTGATACCCCTGCGGATACATCACCTCATCCAATGGAGCAAAAATCAATTCAGTACCGGCATCCTTCAATAAAGCCGCGTCGCGGTCAAGGTCACGCGGGTAGGCGGCAAAATCTTCATTCGGAGAAAACTGTGTGGGATTGACAAAGATACTGACCAATACATGGTCACACTCCTGGCGAGCGCGTTTGACCAGCGAAATATGCCCGGCATGTAAAAATCCCATTGTAGGCACCAGACCAATGGTGCCCTTCATATTCTTCTTTGCGGCGTGTAACTCTTCCAGGGTTCTAACAATTTCCATGATCAGAATTCCTCTCTTCT
>CAYQTY010000063.1:0-7317 GCA_964420535.1 uncultured Leptolinea sp.
GGTGATTTGTTAATGATTCTTCAATCGCTTTTGAGAACGTTAGCCGGTCAACAGAGAGGGAACTGCCGGAAGGTACGGCAGAAGCCCGCGCAATCTTCAACAGCAAGGAATTGCAGCGTGTCAATTCATCCATCAACAAACCGGAAGCGCGGTCGGGCAGCAGCGAGCCAAGGGAATTGGAGCAAACCAACTCGCCCAGTCCATCCGTTTTATGGGCCGCAGTAAAGACATGAGGGCGCATTTCGTATAGCGATACTTTGATACCTCGTGAGGCCGCCTGAAAAGCGGCTTCGCATCCGGCCAGCCCGCCGCCAATAATAGTCAATTCAGATTTCATACCATTCCATCCTATCTGTGTTGATTTTACCTGAAACAGTCTGGCACATAACTTGCACTATTAGCGGTATACGGATATACTGATCGGAAGGTTAGGGAAGCTATGTTTCAAACTCACCAACAATCTCTTCGACCACTAACAACCGCCCATCTGGCTCAAACCATGACGTTGTTGAGCCTGACAGCGGACGAACTAAGAGAACAAATTGAATCCGAGCTGGCGTCAAACCCGGCTTTGGAGTTAATTGAAGAACGTCGTTGTCCAACCTGTCATCGGCTGCTTGCGCCGCATGGTATGTGCCCCACGTGCAGTTCGCCTAAGTCTGACGCGGTCGAAGAGCCTATTGTTTTTGTTTCGCCGCGTGAAGATTTTAACTTTAGTTCCGGTGTGAGCAGTGAAGATATGCCGGAAGATAATTATTCTTCCACAACGGAAGACCTGCCTACCTTTGTTTTACGTCAAATCGCGTCTGAGTTGGATGGATCTGAGCGGGCTATAGCCGCTTATTTCCTTACTCATCTGGATGATGATGGACTGCTTTCAATTCCATTGGTTGAAATAGCCCGTTACTTTCATGTGCCGCTTTCTAAAGTGGAAGATATACAGAAGAAGATACAGCATGCCGAGCCCTACGGTGTCGGCTCCTGTTCTCCACAAGAGGCTTTGCTGGTTCAGTTGGATTTGCTCGGCGAATCGCACGAGATCCCGGTTCTGGCCAGGCCGATGATCGAAAAAGAAATGGGACTGCTATCGCGTCACCAGTATGCAGAACTCGCCCGGGCGTTTAAAGTAAGTCTGCGCACGGTTCACCAGGCTGTCGCCTTTATCAGTGAAAACTTGAACCCGTTCCCGGCGCGGTCGCATTGGGGTGATGTGCGTCAATCCACTGAGACACCCCCGCAGGTGTACCACCGGCCCGATATTCTGATTTCTTATCTGAATGACGACCAGACAAAGCCTTTGATGATCGAGATCATCATGCCCTTGAACGGCACTTTGAGGGTAAATCCTATGTTCCGCTCTGCCATCCATGAAGCTGACCAGGAAAAGAAAGACGACTGGAAGAACGATCTGGAACGTGCCTCGTTATTTGTCAAATGTTTACAACAGCGAAACCATACCATTACGCGGTTGATGCAGCGAGTCGCGGGATTACAGCGAAATTTCATTTGCCACGGCGAAAAGTATCTCAAGCCTGTTACCCGTGCATCGCTTTCGGTTGAACTTGGCGTACACGAATCGACTATTTCACGAGCTGTTGCGAACAAAGCGGTTCAATTGCCCAATGGACGCATTGTCCCCCTGGCCATGTTCTTTGACCGGTCACTGAACGTCCGCAAAGTATTAAAAGAAATCATTGAAAAAGAAGGACGGTCGTTAAGTGATACGGAGATTGCCGGCTTGCTTTCTCAGCAGGGCTATCAGGTAGCCCGCCGAACTGTAGCCAAGTATCGAGCCATGGAAGGCATCTTACCCGCACATCTGAGGAGACCCACGCCCGGGGTTTGATGAGCGAACCCTTACAGAACAGTACGCAAAATTCATCCATCAACCGACCGAGAATTCCTGGCGTTCAAGAGTTTACTTACCTTTTGAACGCCTTTAATGAAGCGGCGGTTGTTTTGGATTTAAGAACTTTGTATATCTATCAATCTAACCCGGCCTTTATTCAGTTAACCGCTTTTTCGCAGATTGAACTGGCCGGTTTGACGATTGTTGATGTACTTCCGGATTTCTCACAAGAATTCTTCCAATCCGGCGAACCGTTGACAGCCAACCTGTCTCGCCGGAAGCGAAACCCGATTCCAGTGATCGTTCAGGGAACATTGCTCAACGCGGAACAGACCTGGGGACTGTTAACTTTTATACCTGAAGCGAAGCATGCTGAATCACAGGGAGCCTGGCAATCTGATATGTTTTCCGGGTTTATGGAACTGGCCACAATCCGGGAAGAGTCTTCGCTCGAGAAATCTTTATTAAAAGGTTTCGAAATTGCCCGGTTGATGACCAGGGCGAGAAAAATCTGTATCTATAAAGCAGATGGACAGCAGCCGCGATTGATCAGAATCTCGTTTGACAAGCAATCTGAGATTTTTCCTGAAATTCTGCCTTCTACTGATCTGGTCCAGTTATCCGCTCCAACAATGTGGATCCCTGGAAAAAAAGTCGTTGCTGAAGTTCAACGGTCGGCTCTGGTCGGGAATTTAAGTTTTGTAGCTACCACGCCTCTCGGTCAACGGAACGCGTTGTTCGGTTTACTGGTGGTTGGCGATCAGGAATTACAGCCCACCGACCGGATGGAAAACATACTGAAAGTGCTTTCAGCTCACCTTACAGCCGCGTTGCAGCATTTCATCTTGATAGACAATCTTCGAAAAGAAGCTCAAGCTCAGAAACTGACGGCTGATGTGCGTGGAACGGTATTTGAGCACAGCCAGGAAGGTATTTTATTTATCTCCCCGGATCTGCACATTATCGAGATAAATCCGGCGGCAGAATGGATGCTTCAGTATGCAGCCTGGGAGGTAAAGAACCAACCGGCTGCCAATGTGGTCATCGGGCCGGACCGGATGATGACGGTACTTGAATCGTGCCTTCAGGGGATTCCCACGCATAATATGGGGAATGTTTCCGTACACCGGAGGAACGGGCAATCGTTTCCTGCCCATATCCAGGTGGTTCCGGTAGTGAAAGAAAAAGATGTGCTGGGTATTGTGATGTTTATCCGGGATGTCAGCGAACACGAACAGATCCGCCTTCGCAGCCAGCAGTTGGAACAACGGGCTATTCTGGGTGAATTCACAGCCATTTTTGCCCATGAAGTACGCAACCCAATTAATAACATTTCTACTGGACTCCAACTGGTGACAGCGAGGCTGCCCAAAGAAGACGTAAATGTAGATGTGCTCAACCGCATGCTGGGAGACTGCACCCGACTGGACCATTTGATGGAATCCATCCTGGCCTTTTCCAAACCCACCGAATTGAAACTCGAAAAGATCGATCTTGACCAGTTCCTGCACCGGCTGATTGACCGTTGGCGTCCGCGACTGGCACGTGTGAATGTACAGCCCTTTATTTCTGCTGCTAAAAATCTACCCGCCATCAATGGTGATCCACGCGCGCTGGAACAAGTGTTTACCAACCTGATCTCCAACGCAATAGACGCCATGAGTCAGAATGGCGGAACCCTGGCTATTCATGTCAACCCAGATCACACCCTGCCAAACCGGCCACAGGTGGAAGTTACCGTTTCGGATAACGGCCCGGGTATTCCGGATGAACTTCGTGAGCGCATGTTTGAGCCTTTTGTAACATCTAAGTCACATGGCACTGGCCTTGGGTTGTCCATTACCAAACGAATTGTCACTGCCCATCAGGGAAATATCACGGTAAAATCCTTCCCGGGGGGAACTATATTCCACGTTTATTTGCCAGCTTGCAGCGGAGAATAATATGAGCACAAATGTATTGATCGTAGATGACGAAGAGAATGCGCGAAGAAATATCGGTGAATATCTGACGGCCAAGGGGTATGAAGTGACCGGAGCAGGCACGCTCAAGGAAGCCCGCGACCTGATCAATACAGGCGTGGGAGACGTGATCCTGCTGGATGTTCAACTCCCTGATGGTTATGGCCCAAATTTGTTGTATGAAGTGAATTCTCTTCCGGCACGTCCGCCAATTATTGTGATCACCGGCTATGGAGATATTGAAATGGCCGTGGATGTAATGAAAAACGGTGCTCATGACTTTCTCACAAAGCCGATCAATATGCAGCATCTGGAACAATCGATTGAACGAGCACAAGAAATTGTCGCCATGCGGCGGGAACTGGCGTATTTACGTGAAAAACAATCCAACATCAACTTTGTAGTTGGCAAAAGCGAGAAGATGAAAACTGTCATAGAGCACGCGGTTCGTGCTGCTCAGGCATCCGTCTCTGTATTGATCACCGGTGAAACCGGAACAGGTAAAGAAGTGCTGGCACAATTCATCCATAAAACCGGTCCGCGTTCATCGAAGCAATTTGTGGCTATTAACTGCGCTGCCATACAGCCTACGGTCCTGGAATCTGAACTGTTCGGGCATGAAAAAGGCGCGTTTACCGGGGCTGACGTTCGGAAACATGGTCTTATGGAAATCGCAGACAGCGGAGTGCTATTCCTGGATGAGATATCAAAAATGCCGTTGGAAATGCAGTCCAAGTTGCTTCGGGCTGTGGAAGAAAAATCCATCAGACGGGTTGGCGGAACCAGCACCAATAAGATAGATATCCAGATCGTCTCCGCGTCTAACCGCGATTTAAAAAAGATGATGAGTGACGGTGATTTTCGCGAAGATCTGTATTACAGATTGAAGGTGGTTGATCTTGAATTACCTCCGCTGCGGGAACGCAAGGAAGACATTCCTGAACTGGTAGGATTCTTTATGCGGGAACAAAATGCCCGTCAGGGCTTGAATATTTCAGATATTTCTCCCCGTGCGATGCAGGCGCTAATAGCCTATGATTGGCCTGGAAATATTCGAGAACTGAATCACGTTATTGAACGCGCTATGTTGTTTTGTGACGATCCGGTTTTGGAAATCAATCATCTTCCATCGGATGTAACACGAGCGAAATAAAACCAGTGGCATATAAATTGCAACAACCTCCTGAGAAAGGTTTCAGGAGGTTGTTTTATGTCGATCTTCTCTGTCACAGATATTTTTATGGGAATGTCCGTTTTCCTTTTTATAACGGGAATCTTTGCTATTGCATCCGGGATTTTTATCCTGGTGGCCAAGGTGGCCGGTGGTGATCTGCGCACGATCGCCCGTCAAACCACCGCGTTGGCTCAGAAAGGGTTGACGGAGGAGATCAGCGGCCTGGTGGGTAATGCCACAGCTTTGATAGCGGCGGTCAATGACCTTGTCAAAACGACTTCGGGGATTGGAATTTTCCTGATTTTAGTGGGGATTGTGGCCATTGGGTGTGCCATGGCCATACTTTCGATGGTGAAATAGTTGGAAGGCCTTCCGGAGATGAACATGCAACCTGCAGATATGGTATCAACGATCAACAGGTTATTTAGCGAAACAGATTCTATACTTCTCATTTCAGCTCTACGCCAGGATGAGTTGGTATGGAACGCGCTTCAGGATTCTGCCTTGTCAGTTCTGATGACCGAGGGCGGAAAGGGCAAGGTGTCTGAGTGGACGCCTGCGGCAATTTTCTGTAAAGAAACGTCACTGCCCGTGCCGGAAGATCTAAAGAACTTAAGCCTGGGGATTGAAGCTTCGGACCGGCAAAAAGCTATTCAGAACTATGAAACTATTTGCCGTGCCGGTAAAGAGCCATCGTCTCTGGAAGAAGCCGGGTATGCCGCTCTGGCGTTGCGCGAACGCCGGAAACTCATAAAAAGTTGGGATAACCTGAGTGAAGAGATCGTTCAGGATTCTTCCATTGAAGAAAATGAAATTTTGCTCCGCTGGAAATCGATCGTTGCCATTCTTGCGGGTATGGTAGCTGACGAAGAGGCGTTATTCGGTGAAATCCTGGGTGTACGGGGTAGGCTAGGGCGTGAGCTTGTCAGTCATGCTCTCCTGTCCAATCCATTGACGGTTAAAGAGCGGGTCAACCTGCTTTCCAGTTTGATGATCAACCTTGATCTTTCTTCTCAAATCGACTGGTTGCAATCGTTTGCCCTTAGGGGCGAAATATCTTTAAGCCAGCAACTGGCGCGGCTGATCATCGCAAATACTGCAACTGGTTTTATGAACGGTTTTCTTGCCACTGAACTTTCCGCGCTTGATCTGCCACAGGTAGCTGCCAAGGTAGTACGGTTGCAGCAGACAGCCACGTTGTACCAGTTGGCCGGCAAGGAAATCGAAGCCAACCGGTATCTAAACTCCGCGGCGGATACGCTTTCTTATCTGAATACAGGAATCAAGCTCCAACAGGCTGGTATACAGAATGTCATCCCATCCAATGATGAACTTACGTCTTCGACAGATATGGATGGAGGCGAAATTAATGATGCGACCGGACTGCAGGGAGAATTGCTCCTGGCTGCCGCTACCGGCACAGGTAAAGCCGCACCAAAAGGCTTGAGTGGATCGTTTGGGCAGACTTTTCAGAAGCTCCGTGAAGCCGTCAGGCTGGCTTCTGCGGGTGATGTGGAGCGCGCGAGGGAACTGGCGGGACCAGCTATTGAAGCTTTTATGCGCTTTATTTCCAATTCGCGAGATGGTTACAGCCCGAAATTTCTCGTCAACTGGGCGCCGGAAGAATTTATTGACCTGTTGATTAATTTGAATTACTTGAAAGAAGCAGCCCAGGCGGCGGAATGGTTCCTTCGGTATCAGCCGACCAATGCGCGTCTGCTGGGCTTGCTGGGCGACCTTTTCCGCATGGACGCACAACCTGAACGGGCTGCGAAGAACCTTTCGCTGGCAGTCTCCCTGTCGCCATCCAGCACGGATAACCGCCGTCTATTGGCAAACCTCCATGAAACAAACGGGAAATATCTGGACGCGGTTGAGGAGTGGAAGAAAGTCGTTGACCTTTCTGAAGAGCCACCAGTAGAAGACCAGATCAACCTGGCCAAAGCCGCTTACCAGGCGGGTGATTTCAAGACTGCCTATGAGACATGTAAGCTTGTTATTGAAAAGGATCCTTTCAATGGCATAGCGAGTTGCTATTATGGTGAAGCTGCCAGCGCACTGGGTGATATGGAAACAGCCAGCGAACAGCTTCAGAAAGCCACATTGCTGGCGCCGGACTTCACTGACGGCTGGCTGGCTCTTTCCCGTCACCAGAAGAAAAATGGTGAATTGCAGAAAGCCTATGAAACCCTTCGGGCTGCTTCGTTCTCATTGCCCGATTCCTCAGAGATCAATCTTGAACTGGCTCTCTTAAGCATGGAGACCGGACGTCCTTCAGAAGCGTTACCGCATTTGCGGCTGGCTGCCGGTTTGCAACCGGAAAATCTTGAAGT
>CAYQTY010000063.1:7327-13222 GCA_964420535.1 uncultured Leptolinea sp.
GGTTGCTTCGATGCTGACAAACGCGTTATTAACCCTGGGGCATAAAGACGAAGCGATTGAATTGCTGACATCCATTCGTAAGCGTTGGCCTGAAGAAGTCAGCCTTGCCCGCACCCATGGTCTGCTTTTGCAGGAAGCGGGAAAATACGCGCATGCCGTCGACGCGCTCAAGATCCCGGTTCGTAAAGATTCCGCCGATGAGCAGGCAGTGATCAATCTGTGCCTGGCGCAGTTGGAATCCAAACTGGAATCACTGGTTGTGGAAGGTAAATCCCAGCCGAATACCAATTTAGCTGAAACCGCACAGATCATCTCATCTTTACTTTCAAAGAAGCAGGATTCGCTTCCCGGACATCTGATCCTTGGCGCTCTGCAATTTGCCATGGGAAATCTGGATGACGCGTTTACCGAATTCAAAACAGCCGTCGATCTGGCTGCGTCGGACGAAAATGAAAATATGTGGATTGCCCAGGGCGGGTTAGGGCGCACGGCTCTTGCATTAAACCGGCCAGAAGTTGCCCTGGCAGTGCTTGATGAAGCGGCTTCAAAGAACCCGAAGAACCTGACCCTACAGCATATGCTGGTTCCGGCGTACATGAAAGCAAACCTTTCGCAGGAAGCATTGATCACAGCCCAGCATGCGGTGGATATGGCACCGGAAGATGTGGATAACCTCGTCTGGTACACTCAAACCATGCTGGATACTGGAAATAAAGACGAAGCTATCAAAACCATTCGCCGGGCATCAGATGGATTGAATGGAAACGCTCAGAGTCTTATCAGCCTCGCCGCTCTGGGATTGGAACTGGATGAAGCGCCAGTTGCCCGCAAAGCTCTTCTGGAACTAAGTACTCTGCCTGGCGTGAGTTCAAATGATCTCGCACGCGCGGCAGGAATTCAAATGATACTGGGCGATTACTCCTCAGCGAGTGACAATCTATCGCAGGCGATCAAACAATCGAATCCTCCTGATCCCCGTTGGTTCTTTGAGTTGGCCAGCCTTCAAAAGGGAATGGGAGATTCAGGAACAGCCCACGAAACCATAAAACAGGCGATTTCATCCGATCCAATTTCTGTGGAAAGTTGGCTGCTGCAGGCTGATCTGTTTGAAGAGCAGGGACGTCACCAGAGTGCTATTGAAAGCCTGGAAAAAGCGTTGTCCTTGACCGGTGAACGCCGCGCAGCTGAAAATCCTGTTGATGCTGAAGTAAATCCGCTTTTTGTAAAATATCGTGGAATATCATTCTCAGAAATCCAGGCGCGGTTCTCTCAGATCATGTATAAAATGGGCAATCTTACCAGCGCTCTGGTTCACGCAGAACAGGCTCTGGAAAGCGAACCGTTTAATTTGAATTTCCGATTGCTGGCAGCCCGCCTGGCTGAAGCACTGCTGCTTACTGACCGTGCCGCCACCATTGCTGAGATCCCTGAAGAACAGAAAGACGCCCTGGTGAATGAGTCCACTCTGCCTCATGAAGCTGAAGCGGCTGCAGAGTTACTGGCTATCAAAACATCAAAGCTACTTTCTGAACAAAAAGTGGATGAAGCTGAGGCCTTGTTCCAGCAAATAGCCCGGATGGTTCCATCAGGGTTTTCAAAAGAAAACATCGAGATTCAGTTGGCCGGGGTACGGGGTGCCGGATTTGAGAAAGCCGAAACAATTGACGCGCATCTGGTACACCAGTTGCTAAACTCGAAAAAGAGCAAAGGTGTCGTGTCATTGAGTGGTGTGTTGATCGCCGCTCTGGATGCGGCCCTGGCGGTGGAACGTTGGGATCTGGCGCTAAAGTTGGCCAATCAGATACTGGTTGACCACCCGCTGGAACCGGCCGCTCATCTTGCTTACGCCCGGACTGTTGTTCGCTGTGGAGAAGAATACCTATTACGCAAGGAATTGGGCATACAGCGTCATTTACCCGCCGCTGTTGTGTTTGAAAAGGCGCAGCAGGATAAATTTGAAGTTGAAATAGTCGCCGCATCCAAACAAACCAATTCTCCTGAAGTTGCCCGCTGGCAAAAACGTGGACTGCTAATATTTGGCGGAAAAACCGCACCTGAAAAGGTCAATCCGAACGACCTGATGGATAGCGGTGACCAGGCTGCGTATCTGCAGGCTTTACGGTACGCTGGCAAATCTGAAGAAGTGATCCTAACGGGAGAAAAATTCCCTGAATCAACCGCCGTTCTCCGTCAGATGTCATTGGCCTATGGGGAACAAAATCCGCGGTTGGGACTTGACCTTGCGCAACATGCCGTAGAGACATCCTCACGGTCGCCCATTGGTTTCGCTATTGGTGCGAAACTGGCGGATTTGAGTAGTGAAAATGGGCTGGCAGTCGATTTCTTGAATGAAGCTCTGGAATACTATCCAGACGAGCCTGCATGGCGTTCTTGGTTATCGAACTTACTGGCTGGTCAAAAAGATTACGACAATGCTGCATTCCATATGGAAGAAGCGATCAGCCTGCAACCGGATTCCTCCACAAACTGGGAATCGTTGGGAAATCTTTACATTCGCACCCGTCAAAACAATCAGGCGATTCACGCGTTCACTAAAGCAGTGGAGCTTAATACCCAAAATCCTGATACGTTACTGGCACTAGCAACGTCATACCGGGCAGCCGGTGACATTGACGAAGCATTGGATTGCATCGAAAAAGCCATCGACCTGGACGTAAAACCGGAGAAAGCACTTCTTTTACGCGGAGAAATTTCACGTGACCTGGGAAACCTGGCTGATGCCATTGATTTTTCTAAACGTGCCATCAAGTCAAATCCGCAGTCTCAGGATGCGTTCCTGTTCCTGGCGCAGACACTGCGGATTGCCGGAAAAGCGAACGAATCCATTGAAGCCATTGAACAGGCCATTTCTTTGTTGGGATCAAGTATTGAATTGCTGATCGAAAAAGCAAAAGTAATGCATTCCTTCCGCGGTGCCCGTGAAGTATTGCCGTTGTTGCAAGGGTTGGTTTCACAATATCCTAAAAACGACGAGATCCTTTCCATGCTCGCCAAAGTTCAGGCTGAACTGGGTGACCTGCAAAGCGCGGAACATACGGCGATGGAGAGCCTCAAATTACAGCCCCATCAACCTGATTTAAACCTTTTCGTTGGTAAGATACTCCGCAAATCCGGTCAGCTGGATAAAGCCGCACACCACTTCAGCCAGGCGGTAGATCAATCGCACCGTGACCTGGAAGCTGTCATTGAACTCGCCCAAACACATCAGGATCAACGTGAGTATGAAAAAGCTCTTGAAGCCTTCCAGATGGCTATCCAGATCGATCCGCGGGATGTTCGGGCATATTCCGGAGCTGCGGCGATCTATCGGGAAAGCAAAGACTATACCCGCGCTGAAGATATGCTTCGCCGTGCAGCGGAACTCGATCCATCTAATCTGTCAATACGCCGCCAGTTGGGTGCTGTTGTGGCCTTAAATCTGGTGCATACCTCGCAGGAGGCGAAAACCATCGCATGAACCCTAGAACCGAGCTTTCATCCGCCCCAAAGACGCTCTCACGAGCGCAGTTTTCTGAATTGATGGATAAGGCAATTCAAGTTCCGCAGCCGCGGTTTGTTCGGCAGGCAGCGGCTGCCTGGCTTGGTCTGTACCCCGGTGACCTGCAAATTCAGGCCTACATGGCGGCCGCTCAAGTATTTGAAGGAAAGAAAGAACAGGCGGCTGAGATAATTCAGAAAGTTCTAAAAATAGACCCTGAATTTCGTGAAGGCTATGAAATACTTCTTAAATGTTTGCCGGAAAACTCACCTTTACGGGAATCTATTTTATCCAGTATCTATATCCTGGGCGGAAAGATTACTCTGGCGGCTGAACAACCTGAATGGGTTCAAAACCTGCGCGCGGCGCGCCTGTCATTCCTGAATCAACAGGTTACCACGGCCCAAAAATACCTGCAAAAAGTGATGGGTACCGCGGGTGACAATGTATTATGCGCCATCCTTCATTTGCAGATCACCCGGGCTACATCGGATTCTCAGACGGTTCAAAACCTGGCAAGCCTGTACGCTCAGAGGTGGCCTGATTGTGTTTTATTCTCACTCTATCTTGCTGAAGCTCAGATGGAGTTGGGTAGTGAAGTGTTGGCTGTCAATTTGCTGCATGATTGCGCGGCGAAGGACGCCGGCGGCATGGTCCCCACACGAATATGGGGTAAGGGCTCTCCGTACCGTTCCCTCTGGCCTGATATCTCTGATTTCGAATTCAATTTACCCATACCATCAACTGTAGCCGCCGCGATGGGGTGGAACCAGTTGGGCTCCGGGGCGGTGACTGAAGCCCCCAAACCCGATCCTGTTTCCGGCTTCAGAAGGCCCTCGAGACCAGTCAATCCCGCTCCTGTGATTTCTGAGCCGCCATTTAGCCCTATTCCTCCTGTTGTCGAACATAAGAGACCTGTGGTAGAACGCAAACAAGAAGCGGTGTATTCCAAACCCATCGCGGATAAACTGGAAAGACCGGAAAAGAAACCGGGAATCCAGATAAGCACCGATGCATTTCCAACATTCAAACTGCCCGAGTTGAAGCCGGTTAAGATCAATTTTGATTCAACATCAATTCTGGATGCGGCCCAAAGAGCCGTATCATCTGTCGCGTCGCTAATTCAACCGGAACAACCAGAACAACCGGTTGTGGATGTACCTGTTGCCAAAGTGCGGGAAGAACTTGATAAAGTTGCCGTCAATCTGAACAAATCAGGCATAGCTACGGCAGATCACCGCTTCCCGGTTATGGTCATTCTTTCAGTTCGTGCAGGTTTGGAAAGACAATTCGGCAAACAAACGATGACGGTTATAGACAACGAGTTGAAAGCCCTTGGGATATCGATAGGGCGGCTGCCGGAATGGAGTGCTCGTGTTATTTATGTTGACGATGCTGACAGCACCGGAAAAGTCGGACTGGCGGCTATTGAAGCGATCGACCCATGGAAAATCAAATTATTCCTGACAGACCTGGATAAAATTTTCGCAAAAAAAGGCGAGATGATTGGATCATTATTATTGGTTGGCGGACCTGATGTTATTCCATTCCACCGGCTGCCAAACCCGACTGATGACCTGGATAGCGAAGTTCTTTCAGACAGCCCGTATTCCACCCGGGATTCCAATTATTTTGTACCGGAATGGCCTGTTAGCCGATTACCAGGCGGAAAAGGACCTGATTCGGGGTTGCTGCTGGAACAAATCCGACGGATGGCACAATCTATTCAGAACCGCAAACGTAAATTTACATTACCCTGGCGAATCCCAACAATCCCGTTATTTGGAAGTCTATCCCGACTGTTCAGTCAATATGTTTCCATTGGAAATGCCCAGATGTTCGGATACTCCGCTGAGATATGGAAACGCGCATCAGAGGAAGTATTCCAGCAGATCACCAATTCAAAAACTCTTCTTTCATCACCACCGCTGAATACGGACTCAGTTCCTGCTGTTAATGCTATTGTGGCGCCGGTCAGTTATTTCAATTTGCATGGTCTCGTTGATTCGGGAGAATGGTATGGACAGAAAGATATGGCGATAACTCCGGATGGTCCGGATTATCCTGTAGCGTTGAAACCGGATGACCTGTACCGCTCAACTCAGGAAAACGGCATTATCTACAGTGAAGCCTGTTATGGAGGGCATATCTCCGGGAAAGGTGAAGAAGATTCCATCGCATTGAAATTCCTGGCAACCGGGTCCGCCTGCGTTGTCGGGTCAACATGCACATCGTATGGTTCTGTTGCGGCTCCACTCATTGGCGCGGATTTGCTTGGATATCATTTCCTTCAACACTTAAATGATGGTATGGCCACCGGAGAAGCACTTTATCAGGCACGCCTTGACTTCATCCGCGAAATGCAGAAACGTCAAGGCTATCTGGATGGCGAAGAT